>JBCNVJ010000246.1:0-1310 GCA_039630255.1 Fervidobacterium sp.
AACAAAAGAAGGTCTACTCCAACCTTTTACTTTACTTCTGAACGAAATTGAAGTAATCTTATCTCTTTCGAATGTTTCATCGATATATTTTTTGAAGACAGCTGGCGATGATACCCCTAAGCACACCAAATCTATAAGCAATATATTGTGCACCATCATTTGTTTTACAATATTTCTCAATCCTGCCACTTGACACGGTGTACCAACGAAAAGTACCTTTTTATTATCCCTGGTGAGCTCGATAATTTTTCTATAAACGTTTCCCACCTTGCTTTGGACATATTTCGATCCAACTGTTTGAGCAATCTCGTCTAAGTTTGAAACTTGCCTGTGTTCTGGTAACCATTCCTCGTTCCAACCTACCGCAAAGACCACCCCGTTGTCTTCCAAAGTCAACTTTGCTAATTCTGGGTATAAACCACCAGATGAAGAGTTCAATCTAGTTTTCTCATCTAAAGACCAGGCAACATAAGTTTTTGGAGTTAAGTATCTATCCTTTTCAGAAGGAGCATTCATAATAGGACATACATCCAAGCAGAAACCACAATGCATACACAAATCATCTTTAATGTTCGGAACGTAGAAACCCTCACCAGAAAACTTCATTTCTATCGCATTGTTCGGACAGATACTGTAACAAGCAAAGCAACCAGTGCAATTTTTAACGACAGACACGTTCGATTTGATTTTCAAATGCGTCTTGTTTGTTAAAGCATCCTTCAGAGCATTTAAAAGCCAATTCATTGAGTCTTGACGTAACTGGTTTAGCTTCGCGCGTACCGTTTGCCAATTTATGTTTTTATCAAGCCCTCTTTTGAGAATGTCTTTGGGATTTGTGAAGCATCTATCGATCAAACCAATTTTATTTAGCAAATCTGTGATTCGATCATTTTGCTTTATCGTGTCTTTTCTATCCCAAAGAATTGCGTAAAATGGTTTCTCAAATATAATCGAAAAGATAACTCCATGAAAAGATGATGTAATTACGAAATCTGATTCCTTCAAAATGTGAAGAAATTCGGCAGGTCCTTCTGTATAACAAGTAAATTTAAGATGAGGATTTCTAATCTTTCTTGCAAAGAGTATGGGAGTGTAATTGACATAATTATTGATATTCTCTTTCTTGGCGAGCTTCTCAACAATTGGTAAAATATCATTCGAACGGTACAGATCGTAAACAAACATGTATGGTTTTTCAATATCTTGCTTTGGTGGTTTAGCTATCTCGCTCCACTGTTTTGAATCTAACAGCAACGTTGGATCAACGTTCACCTTGGGTTTGTATCCTAGAACTGTTGCTATTTCCTTTG
>JBCNVJ010000247.1:0-13720 GCA_039630255.1 Fervidobacterium sp.
AGAAGTTGTCTTCTGTCGCTGTCTAAGTTTACTGTAGGTTCATCAAGTATAAGTATTTTGGCGTTTGTCAGGCTCTCAACAATTGCTACTCTTAAGGCAATTACTACACTTACTTGTTCACCACCTGATAGCATTTTGAAACTTCTCGTGCCTTTGTCAGAAGAATGTAATTTGAATATGTATGTCTTGTTTTCTATTTGTATTATTACTTGCTCGTCTTTTCCTGTTATTTTGTTGTAAATTTTTGTTGCTTTGTTTGCGATGTCTTTTGTGATTTTTTCTATAACTTTTGGACCCATTTCTTTGAGTTTTTCCCTGAGTTCGTCAGTGAGTTGAATTTTAGTTTCGACAATTTTTTTGACTTTTTTGGTTTTGTTTAACTTGCCAACTTTTTGATCTTTTTCGTTTTTTAGATTTTTATAGTTTTCTAAATCTTTTTCAAAGGTGATTATACGCTTTTCTATTATTTGTAATTCATTAGTGTAATTTTCAAGTTCGTTTTCTACGCTTTGCTTTAGTAATTCGTAGTTTGTATTATTTGTGAGATCTGCAATTTTGTCCTCAATTTCTTTCATTTCTCTTTGTTTTTCTTCGAGGCCTTCTTTTAGTTTTTCAAGATTGTTTTGAATTTCATTGAGTTGTTTTGCAAACGATTCATTTCTTAGATATTCATCGTAATCTGGTTTGTACTTTTCCATTTCACTTTCAAGTTGTTTTATGTTTGTGTCTAAACTGTTCAAATTTTCTTCTACACCTGATAGTTTTTGTAACTCTATATCTATTTGTTGTTCTTGTTGTTCAGATAATTTTATTTTTTCTTCAGTTTGTTTAATTTGGTCTTTTACTTGAGCAATTTCTAATTCCAGACGCTGTTTCTCGTTTTTTAGTTCTTTTTCTTGTTTTTGGAGGTTCCGAATTTCGTTCGTAATTTCTGATTGTTTTGATATAAGTTCTGTTTGATGTTTAATTAGGTTGTTTTTTTCTTGCTCTATGTTATTTTGTTCGAAATTTTGTAATTTTTCTTTTAGTTGGTTCAGTCGGATTATTTTTTTATTTTTTTCAACAGCAATTTGTTTTTTGCGCGCCAGCTCGTTTGTTTTGTTTTTTAATTCTTCCTCTATTTTTTTGCTTTCCTCTTTTAACTGGCTGATTTGGAGTATTTCGTTTGATATCTGGATGAGCTCTTCTTTTTTAAGTTGTATTTCGCTTTGTTTTGATCTTAAAAAGTTTTCAATCCCTCCTTTTTGCTCTATGTTTAGGCATTTTTCATTCAGAATTGGGCATTTTCCATCTTTTAAATTTGCTATTATGTTTTCTAAGGATTTTATTTCTTGCTCCAATTTCGCCTTTTCGGATTCGAGGGTAACTTCTCTTGACAATTTGAGTTCGATTTGTTTTTTGCTTTGTTGGAGGTTTTGGATTTCTTGTTCTAGTGTTTGTGTATTTTCAAGTTGTTTCTCGTATTCAACAATTTCTTTGGTTATGTTGTTAGCTTCGTTTTTTGTTTCTATGTATTCATTGTAAAGTTGTTGAATTTTTTCGATTTCATTATCAATCTGATTTTTGTTTTCTATGATTTCAGATAATTCTTTTTCTCTTAAGCTTATCTCTTTAATTATTTGGGCTAATTTCTCAAGTTTTTCTTGTAGCTGTTTTTCCAGTTTTTTGATGTTTTCTTTTCCTTCTTCAATTTTGTTTTTTGCTGCTATTTTTTGTTTTTCGACTTCGATTTTTCTTTTTTCCCAGTCTTGTTTTTGTCTATATAACTCCTGGAGTTTGTTCTGGTTTTGCCTCAGTTGTTTTATTTGCTTTTCTATTTTTGAGTAGTATGTGTAACCGTTAAGTGTTTTCTCAGTTTTTTCTTTTGCAACTATAGCTTGCGATAGGTCTTGCTCAAGTTTTCTTATTAAGTTTTTTTCTCCTTCTATGGCTTGTTGTTTGAGTTCAAAATTTCGCTTCAAGTCTTGTATTTTTGCTATTGTTTGTTCCAAGTTTTCTTTTTGTTTTTTTAATTGTTCGATTTTCCTTTGTACGTAAGTTTGTTGCTCTTTTTGTTCGTCAATTTCTTTTTGTGTTTGAGATATTTTTTCTTCAATATCTTTGTACTTTTCCAAATCTTTCTCTAAGATTTCCTCTTCTTTGGATAGTAAATCTAACTTTGATTTATATTTTTGTTTTATCTCATTAAGGTTTTTCTCAATTTCGTTGTATATGTCTACTCCAATTAGCTTGTTGAAGAACTTGCCTGATTGTTCTGTTTCGGATTCGAATATACTGAACAAATCGTTTTGGTATGCACAAATTGCATTTCTGAATAGTTCTTCTATATTACCAGCGGAAAGTTGGTGAGATTGACTGAGGGATTTACTAATTTCACAGATTTCAGCAATTTTTTGGGTTATTTCGTCTGCCCTTCTTGACAAAATGGTACCGTCTTTTCTGAATAACATATGTTGACTTGCCGAAGTTCGAACTTTGTGATCCCTTTTTACAATATATTCTATGCCATCAGCACCAATGAATTCTATCTCCACTGATAAATCTTCTGCAGTCTTATCGTTTATTCTCGATGCAAGTTCATTAATTCTTAGGTCTTTTATACCAAACAATCCAAAGCCGATTGCCTGAAATATCGAGCTTTTACCAGCACCGTTTTTTCCAATTATTAGGTTTATGCCTTCCTCAAATTCAAATTTGCTATTTATATGGTTTTTGAAGTTTTTTAGTTTAACACTTTTAATTATCATTGTTGTTCACCTCTATTATTTCATCAAGCAATTTATCAAAATACGAGAAAATTAGCTCAGAAGATTTTTCACCTTCATGTACGCGATTTTTAGCTTCTTGTAAAAATTCGAAAGTAAGTTCTACGTTTTTTTCTGTTTTTGAGAATAAGTTATTCCAAGAGAGTATTATATTTTTTTCGATCTGTTCTTTGTTTAGTGATGATATGTTATAGTCCGATTGTCCATAGTCTTCTGGAAAGTAAGTTTCAAAATCTACGTAAAGTGCCCCTTTGGTTTTTAGAAGTCCTTTGATCTCATCCCAAATTGGGATTTTTGACTTGTCGATGATTATATCAAAAATTATTATTTCATCCTCTGATATGTTTATATTGTTAATATAATCCTCAAGTTCCGATAATTTGATTTTGTAAATGCTTCTTTTTCTTTTGTAAGAATGGTAAAATTTGTGTGTCTTTGTGTCAACATCGAATATTATATAACCTTTTGGTTCTTTTTCACGTAAATCCCAGTATTCAAGACTTCCTGGGATGAAAAAGAAAGGTTCGTTTTTTGGATAAACTCTGTAAGAATGAAAATGACCAGCTGCAAAATACATTACTTTCTCCCTGAATAGGTTTATTATTTTCTCTTCAGTGCAACCTGGTAATAGCAATCTTCCATTTTCGTCATTTGAAATGGCTGTGTGGCATATCACAATGTTATCTTGTCCTTCAATATTTTCAGCTAATTTTTGCAAAGTTTCTTCTATAAATGCTCCTTGATACGGAATGCCGTATATGTGTATGCCATTATAAATGTATGGTTTAAATTCAAAAATGTTGTCGTTTCGTGAGAAGCTTAGATTTTTTAGCAGTTGCTTTTTTTCAAGGTAGTTCAGCCATGAAGTTCTATCGTAGGAAACATCGTGATTACCTTCTATTGCTAATAACGTGATGTTTGCATCTTTAAGTAATTTTAATATATTCTCTGCTTTGTAGAGTGTGTCTGGATCAATTCTGTTTGAATCAAACAAATCTCCTGAGATGAGCACAAGATCTACTTTTTCTTGTATGGCAGTCTTTACAAGATGATCAGCTGCGACGAAAAAGTCTTGATATCTTGTTTCTGAATAGTTACCCAACCCACCAGCAGGACGTCTGCCAAGATGCCAGTCAGCTGTGTGAAGTATTTTCAAAAAGATCACCCCCATCTTTGTTTTCTGGAATATTATACCTCGATTTAGAATTTGTTTATGAAATTGTTTACTATGTATACTCAAAATGAAGATTTGATGTATAATAAAGAAATAGAAATATAGGCGATACTTCCGAAGTGGGTAATATGATGTAACTTAGGTGGTGAAAGGTTGGAAAATAACGTATCTGGACGTGTAAGGAAAGTAGCTTTTTCTGGATTGTTTTCTGCGCTGGTGTTTGTTGTACTTTATATAGGGAGTTTGACAACAAGTGAGTGGACTTTTATATTTGCAGCATCTTTTCTTCTTGGATTATCGGTAGTGTTGAGTGGGATAAGATTAGGTTTTTTAATTACACTTGTTGTTAATGTTCTTGGTTATTTGCTTATTTTCCGAACAGGTTATGTTTTTACTTTTACTTTCGTTTCATTTTATTCACCTTACAGGTTCATTTTTGATAACAAAAATCAGTTAGTCAAATGGTTTGGAAAATTCAGCTATTTTAATTCGTCATTATTTGCGTGGATATTTCTTTATAAATATTTTTTTGGAATTGATGTGTTTGAAGTTGTTTTTAAGATTGTGAAAAATGTTCTGCGTTTGAATTTGAGTAATTTTGTCGTAATCGGTATGATCATTCTATCTCTTGAATTTTTCTTTGTAGTATACGATTATTTACTTGGAAGGTTTATTTCCATTGGCTTTAGAAAAATAAGAAATGTTATTGGTTATAGAGAGGGGTAAGAAACATGCAAATTGAAAATGCACTTGCAATATTCGGTATCAATGATGATGTGACTTTTGATCAGCTAGAACGAAGGTATGCGGAATTATTGGAAAAGTACAGTGCAAAAAGGTATGAAAATAGCGCTTTAAAAGATATTGCTTACAAAAAGTTGAATGAAGTTCAAAAAGCCTACGAAATAATTAAGAGTCATGCACAAAATAAGCAGGATAAATATCTTTTTAGTTACCATAATCGTGGATTTAATAGATATCCATACAGTTATTACTATCGTAGGCAACCTGATTGTGGTTGTCCAGATTGCGGAGATCTTTGTACCGCATGTGCATGTATATGGGCTACGGATACTTGTTGTGAATGTGCTGGAGGAGATTGTATTTAATGTTTGGATATGTAAAACCTTTTAAAGATGAAATGAAAATTAAAGAATGGGACGAGTTTAGAAGATTTTATTGTGGAATATGTGTGAGTTTGAGCAAGAAAAACTGGATTTCTAAATTTTTTATGACGTATGATGCGGTATTTTTCAGCATACTGTTGGCTGCTATCAATCAAGAAGAGCATGTTCAAAATAAAAAAATTTGCTTTTTTACGCTAAGTAAGGTGCGGTATTTTGATAGCAAAAGTATAGATTACGCAACGAATTCGTTTTTGTTATTGCTTAAGTATAAATTGCTTGATGATTATGCAGATGAAAAAAAGATTTTAAGAAAGTTTTTGGCAAACTTTTTTCCTAAAAAGTTAAATATTTTCACCGAGAGTTTTCAGGAAAAGGTAAGGATTTTACTTAGTAAGTTAAATGAAATTGAGAAGAATAATTCTAAAGATTTAGATGAAGGAGCCAAGGTTTTCGGTGAACTTACTGGATTGTTTTTTGAAGATAAAGGTAAAACCGAGGATGAAAGGATTATTTTAAAGCACCTTGGTGAGAGCTTAGGTATGTGGGTGTATCTTATTGATGCGTTCGACGATTTGGAAAAAGATGTCAAAAAAAATGCTTACAATCCGTTTGTTTCAGCCTTCGGATACGGTGGTGAGGATGTTAATGAATTCAAAGACAGAATAAGACCGATGGTAAGAGAAAAACTTTATTCTCTGCTTAACGAAGTTGTTTTAAGTTACGATTTATTGGACGTTATAAAACACAAGGGTATACTTGATAATATAATTTATCTTGGGCTTTTCAATGAGACAGAAAGAGTATTAGCTGGTAAAAGGATTTGTAGAAGACTTTAAAAATACTTGAATATTTGCACAAAATAGGGGTGAAAGTTTTGGGGTTGGTTAAAAAGTTTTTGTTCGATAAGTTGTTTTTAATTTTTGTTTTGTCCTATTTGTTCTCTTACGCCTTCCTTAGGAACGTTAGCCCTGTTTTATTCAAGTTTTTGTCTTCTTTATTACTTGGTGGTTTAATAGGGTATGTTACCAACATGCTTGCTATATGGATGCTATTTAACCCGAAAAAGCAGATCTTAGGTATTCAAGGAGTTATACCAAAAAGGAAAAAAGATATAGCCTATGGTTTCTCTAACGTAATACAAAATCAGCTGATAAATCACAAAAGTATTGCAAGCTTTCTAAATCAAAACAAAGATGTGTTTGTCAAGATTGTTGATAAGATATGCGAATATTTGAAAGATGGTGATGTAACTTTTGAGAATTTGCTCGGCAATAAGTATCCTGATTTCAAGGATTTTCTAATTCGAAAGCTCGATATGCCGAATTTGATATTAAAAGTATCAGAAAGTTATTTATATTCTCTGAATGATGAAGATTTGAAAGATAATTTGAAAAAGATATGTGAAAGCTCGCATATTGATGAGGTAATATGGATCAAAATCAAAGATGAGTCTTTAGAAAGTTTGTTTCCTAATCTTAAAACAATTATTTTAATGGCTATTCAAAAGGTTTTAAAAGATAAGAAAAATGTTAATAAAATCAAGCAAATCATAAGAGAATTTGTTGCTGAAAATTTGCAAATACCTATCCCATTTGTTGTGAATATTATGAGTTCCGTGAGTGAAGTGTTGGTTAACAGTGCTGTTGAGGCTTTTGTTAATAATTTTTTAGAGCACGGAAGTGTTTATGTTAAAATTGAGGAAGTTTTGGATGAATATTTGAAAAAGGAAATCTCTGCAGTTATTTCTCAGGAAGAACTAAAAAAGCTTTTGTTAGCGATGATAGATAATGTTCCGCTAAAAGATTTATTAGACAATCTATTGGATATTACAAGAAAAAGAATGATTGACTGGATTGAGGTTTTTATAGATAAAATATCTTGTGTTAAAATCTCAAAAGTTTTTGAGTATTACGGGACAAATTTGAGAGGTTTTTTGTTAAATATTTTCGAAAACTATTCTGTCGAATTTGTATATTACATAGAAAAATTTTTATCTCAGATATCATTTGCTGATATTGTAAGAGAAAAGATAGAAAGTTTTTCAGTCGATGAGTTGGAGGATATGACATTAAAACTTGCAAAGAAAGAACTGCGCTATGTGGAGATATTTGGGATTCCTTTGGGGATGATAATAGGATTCATCCAATTTTTTGTGATTTAAAAATTTAAGGGGGATTGTTATGTTTTACAGTGCAACGATACAACTAAAGGCTTTAAACAATTCAGTGATAGATAAGTACATAGGTAAAAAAGTGCATGGGTGGTTTTTTAAGGTGATGAAAGAAGTAGACGAAGAGCTATCAGCTGCTTTGCACTCTAATTTACCTGACAAAGCATTTACTGTTTCATCATTTATTGGTCATGATGTAAGCAAACCTATTGAAATACAAGAAGACAAGATATATACAATAAGGATTACTTTACTTTCAGATTATTTATTCGATTTGTTTACAAGTAAGATATTTGAAACAAAGATGCTTGAAGAGCAACTTAAGTTAGAAGATGCCAGATTTTCTGTATATTCGTTCAGTGTTGGTGATATGAATAAGTGGTCTGGATACACCTCCGAGGAAGCACTTTTTCAAATGGATAATACTTCAAAAACAATAACAATAAAATTTTTTACGCCTACATGCTTTAGAATAGGTGATCTGCACTTAAGAGAACCAGAACCAGACAAGGTTTTTACAAGTTTATTAAATAAGTTCAATACCTACAGTAAAATCAAATTGGATGAAAATTTGAAAGAAAAATTTAGGGAGATTGAGATTTTGAAAAAAGATGTTATTCAAAAGAGAGTATATTTTTCAAATTTTTATATACAAGGTTTTGTAGGGACTGTTAAATATAAAATACCAGAAAAGCCAGCGTTAATTGAAGCTGTCAATATATTATCAAGATTTGCCTTTTACTCTGGTGTTGGCTACAAAACTACTATGGGATTAGGACAGGTTAAAAGAATTGATGAAGAGAAGTAAGATAAAGATTTTATTTAGCATTACCACTGTTTCTTAGATCTTTTTTGAACTTTGGCCATGAAGTTTTTGCCAATCCTTTTGATGCTGTTAAAATTGCGTATAAATTTCCATCCCAGCTTCCTATGTATAACGTGCCGTTTGTTTTTATTGAAGCACATGAGGATATTGCGTTATCTGCCTTAAATTTCCACATCAGCGAACCATCTTTATTTAGTGCATACAAATATCCATCCCAACTTCCAACGTAGATTGTGTTATCAAATCCTATCGCCGTACTGGATACTTTACCATTTGTTTTAAATTTCCATGTTAGCTTTCCGGTAGGTTCAACAGCATACAAATGTTTATCGTCACTACCAAAGTATATTGTTCCATCGATTCCTATTGCTGCACTTGAGAGTACTTTTCCATCAGTCTTAAATTTCCATTTCAATTTTCCGTTTGAATCTAAAGCGTACAAATAACCGTCGTTACTTCCTAAGTAAATTGTATTGTCAGATCCCAAAGCAGCCGTTGAGTTTATTTCTCCATCAGTTTTAAACTTCCACTTTATTTTTCCGTTTGGTTTGACAGAGTAAAAATATTTGTCGCGGCTTCCAATGTATATTGTTCCGTCCGTGTCTATAACTGGACTAGAAGTTATCTCTCCGTTTGTTTCAAGTTTCCATTTTAAAGTGCCATCTGGATTAATAGCGTACAAGTGTCGGTCCCAACTTCCTATATAAATTGTTCCGTCAGCCGCTATCGTAGCACTTGATGTACTTGGATTAATTTTAAACTTCCATCTCATTGTACCATTTGAGTTTATTGCATAAAGATATCCATCCCAACTTGTAATGTAAATCGTCTCACCTTCATCTATAGACGGACCGGATGATATTTTGTCATCAGTTTTGAATTTCCATTTTAAAGTACCGTCTGGCTTGATAGCATAAAGATATCCATCGCCACTTCCAATATAAATGGTTCCGTCTTTTCCTATAGCTACATCCGATGATATAACACCATCTGTTTTAAAATACCAATTTAACACAGAATTTTTATCCGCTGACTTTTCAAACAATCGAGTGTTAGGGCTACCTATCAAGATTGGAACAAAACCACTCTTTTGCATACTAGATTCTTTTTTTATATACTCATACACATCTTTTACAGTTATCCATTCTTCTTTGGTAGAAGATCCCCAAAAATTTAATTCCGAAAAAGATTTTACCAACAATGTTGCAAAATTGTCTTTTTTACTGTCGAGTGTTTTTACACCAATCAGATTTTCCGAACTTACTATTAAACTTACTGATTTTTTACCCATTATGCTTTCTATCGATTTTTTATTTACTTTTGAACTATTAGTTTTTTTATCTTTTATTATATTTTCGGAGTAACTTGTGTTCAGAATTATTATGATTTCATTAGCCTGAGTAATTCCCAGTAATCTTTTTAGTTCTGATGATAGGTTATAGCTTGTTTTTTCAAGAGAGGATGAAACTGTATCTGACATTAAAAGATATATGTTATCTCCGACTACAAAACCATGGGAGGCGATGTAGAGAAGTATTTTATCCGATGGCTTGGCATTTGAAAATATTTCTGTAAGCTTTGATGATAAATTTTTGGTCGATGGATTTTCAAGGTAAGAAATATTATTCTTATTTATTCCCATGCCAATTAACGCATTTTGTAAAATTATAGAATCGTCAAAAATTTCCGGAAGCTGTATGATCTGATTGTCACGGTATTGACCAACCGATACTATACATGCTTTTATGTTACCAAGCAAAATACTTGATAGTAAAAGGTTAAGTGAAATTATTAACAAAAGTAAGAAGAATAGTCCTCTCATGTGCTATCCTCCCTATGGAAAAGTATTAAAGGCAGAAAGGCTCATTTTTTTGATATGGTATCCCCACAAGAAGTAATGTTTCTTTGTATGAAATTAGTTGTAGTTTTCTATTTTTTCTTTTTAATAAGTAGTCTTCATACATTTTTCTAATATTATGATCTTTTTCGTAAATGAACATTCTTTGATTTTCTGAACCTTTCCAAATCAGCTCAGAATCAAGTCCTTGTACAAAGCGTCCATCTATCAGAGCAGATGTTAATTTGGTTATTTTTTCAAATTCTTTCCCAAACTTATTCTTTAGTTCTTCAACAGTGTAACCAGTGTACAATAATATGTCGTTGTACCCTGTCTTTCTTGCAAGTTTTAGTAAAAAGATTAACTGGTCGAATTGATCAAACGGTTCTCCTCCTGATATTGTTAAACTTTTGCTTTTGTTAGCATTTTCAATCAGTTTTGATTTAATCAAAGTCCATGGAAGATGTTTATTTTCATCAAAATCCCAGGTATGTTCAGACATACAACCTTTACAATGGATACTACAACCCTGGGTCCAAATTCCAAGTCTCTTACCTGGACCTAAGGTTAATACAGGATAATACATTAGGCTTATTAGCATTCCATCTGTTGTTTTATGTTTTTCAAAACCCATTTCTCACAATTATCCTCCAGGAAAATATTGTTTGCTGATCAGATTGATAATCTGTGGTAAGATTTTAACGTAACCTGTGTGTGATTTGCAACAGACAAATTGCTCATGTTTAATGTTCTAATATTAGCTTTTTTGCCTCATCAAGGGTTGGTATTTTCCCAGAGAAGACAATTTCGCCGTTTATTGCAACAGCTGGCGTAGAAACTACTCCCCTTTGTATGATTTGATTTATATCTTCCACTTTTTCCACAACTGCGTCAATTTCGAGCTCTTGAAGGGCAAGATTTATAATTTTGTGTGTTTGTTTACACCTTGCACAACCTGTACCGAATATTTCTATCTTTTTCATGATAACACCTCCAAATTTAAAATACTAAAGTATACCGTAGAGAAATCCAAACAAAGTTGAAAAACACACAACTAAACAGAAGTAAGTAAATGCCTTCTTCTTGCCTAAGAGTTTGGTTATCACTATCATGCTTGGTAGGCTGAGCGTATTTCCTGCCATAAGAAGTGAGAGCGTTGGTCCTTTTGCCATTCCAAGTTCAGTTAATGCTTGGACAATAGGTATTTCGGTGAGAGTTGCGAAATACATTAGTGCACCGATCAATGCCGCGACAAACGAAGAAAAAACATCATTTTTACCAAGTAAGGTTACAACAAGACTTTCTGGAAGTAGCTTCGTAAGCATACCAGCAAAAAATATACCCAAAAGCAAATATGGAAGTATCTTCTTGGCAAAGTCCCAGGTTTCGTTAAGCCAGGCTATCGTTTGCGATTTTTCAAATCCAAATATCGCCATACCGACGATGGAGAGTGCTACTGTACCCATGCTGATATTTTTAATTGTCTGGTTTAATTTTAAACCATCAAGCACAAGAAACAATAATTGTAGAAAAAAGAAAATGACACTTTTTACAACTTTATCATTACCTTCCGATGTTGCGAACCCTCCTGTACCTTTTTCTTGAAATATAAGTTCCATGATGAGTCCAACTAATACCGCGGCTGTTATAGTTGATATCATTCTTGCTAATCCAAGTTCCCATCCAAGTACCCTTGCTGTTAGAAATATAGCTGCAACATTTATAGCAGGACCTGAAAAAAGAAATGTTATAGCAGGACCTATACCTGCTCCTTTTTTATATATTCCACCGAAAATAGGTAAGATTGTACAAGAACATACCGCAAGTATAGAACCACTGACCGCAGCAATTGGATAGGAAATGAACCTCTTAGTGTTTGGACCTAAAAGCTTTAAGATAGTATCTTTTTTCAAAAATACTATTATGGTACCAGCTATGAAAAATGCTGGTACAAGACAAAATAACACATGCTTTCGTGCGTATTCATTTAGCATTCGAAAACCGTTTATTATGCTGTCAGTCACAACGGCACTTTCAAAAGGCGTTAAGTAAAATACCAGAAAAATAACAACGATAAGTATGAATTCGCGCATAATATTAACCTCCATAGTTTTCTTTGCAAGAAGATAAACGAAGATTTAAAATTGCTAAGTTGCCTAATCCTATTCTAAATTAAATATTTATTCTTAGCAAGTGTAAAATGAGTCTCCAGATTTTGGTAACACTTGCAACATGTTATGAAGTATTTGATATAATAAACTTAGAAAAATTGTTTACAAATCCTTGCTTCTAAATGTTCAAACTAAATGTTCAAAGTAGATTAGGAGGTTTTTTATGAAGATTTCAACTTATTTAGTATTTGTCACCCCTATTCTAATAGTACTGTTTGCATTTTCGATGTTGGTTAGCCTATTCTTTTTCTCACGGCTTCAGTTTTCGCATATTAAGGATAGTGAAGAAGAAAAATTTGATGAGTTCGTTTCCATGAAAATTTCGGAAGCGTTCTCTACACTGAATGCTGTAGCTTTGTCTTTGAGAAGTAATACTACTATCTTGCAAGCTATTGCAACAAATAACCGTGATGAATTAGCAAAAACAACCGAAGATTTACTAAAGATACTTAATGAAACAATTCACATTAGTGAGATTCATTTTCACACAGCAGATTTAAAATCTTACTATAGTTCATCTGAGCCTACAAAATTTGGAGAAAGTTTAGATTACAGAAAAGATATCGCTAAGGTTCGCAGTTTGAAAAAAAACTTGGATACAATAACTGTAGGTAAAAAAGGTATAGAGTTCAGAACAATTCATCCTTTGATATACGAAGGTAATTACATTGGAAGTGTAGAGGTTGTAGAACATATTGATGAAAAGTATCTGGAAGAAATTCCGGGGGACAATATTTTAGTTATTCTCAGCGATGAAAGAGGAAATTCTGTAAAAAAGGTAATTAAGGAAAATAGTAATATTGAAGATTTTCATGAAAAATTCAATTTTCAGAATATATTAAATGGAAAGCATGCGCATTTTATAGAAGGAAATTATGTTTATACAGATATATTGCTAAATGACTATGAAGATAAAGTTTTAGGTGTACTCTTATCAAAAATTAACATCGAGAACTCTGTAAGAACCCAAAGAAATAGTATGATTATTCAGGTCATTATAACATTAGTGGTGGCCATTTCGATTACGATTTTCAATAATTATTATTCAAGACATACATCAAAGAAAATTAAATTGATCACTGAACAGTTTGAAAGACTTTCAACAGGTGATTTCACCCAGATTAATTCACCGACTTCTGAAAAAGATGAATTTGATATGATTAATAACTCAGTCTTCCAAATGACGAGTAAGTTGAGGGAAACTATCGAAACGGTGGTTGAAATGGCTGACAATATAAATAATCAAGCAGCGATAGTTAAACTTTCTGCTGATGATTTCGCCAAAAGAAAGATTTATCTTTCCAAATTGTCAGATGAGCTAAACCAGTCATCGCAAGATGTTAGTCTTTCAGTAGAAAAGTTAACTTATGGGGTACAAGAAGTGGCAACAAATGCACAAAGTGTAGCGAACTCTTCCCAGGATTTGTCAAATAGGGCTGATTTAATGTCTAAGGCAGCTAAGCATGGGGAGGATGCTATTGAAGCAATTTCGAAGGTAGTCTCAGAGACGACGAATAAAGCGCAGATTACCGAAAAGGTTGTTAACGGACTTGCAGATAGTGCTAGGAATATAGGTGAGATAGTTCAAACAATTGATTCTATTGCGGAGCAGACCAATTTGTTGGCACTTAATGCTGCAATAGAAGCTGC
>JBCNVJ010000248.1:0-1711 GCA_039630255.1 Fervidobacterium sp.
CATCCCTGGTTTCCTTGCATTTCGTGAAGTACCGGTTATTTTAAGGGCTTTTAAAGAACTTAGAAAAGATAACTTCATACCGGATGTAGTATTATTTGATGGTCATGGTATTGCACACCCAAGAAAATTAGGTATAGCAAGTCATGCTGGTGTTTTGCTCGGTACCCCAACTATCGGAGTTGCTAAAAGTAAGCTATATGGATTTTGCGACATCCCAACACAACCAGGTGAAGCAACATACGTTACAGACAAGAGTGGCAATATTATTGGTTATTGTTATTTATCAAAACCTAAGGTAAAACCTATTTTTATCTCTCCTGGACATCTTTGTGATGTCGAGAGCTCTCTAAGATTTGTAAAATCAATTACAAAGCATTACAGACTCCCAGAACCTACCAGAATAGCCCACCTGTATTCTCAGAGAATAAAAAAAGAACTAAGATCAAAAACTAACATTTGATCTAACGATTAACTTTTTTCTTAACTTATTTTAATCAAAATGAACTAGGTTGTATTGGTGGTAATACACCTTCAGACGTAGAAAATATAGTTGAAGATGATTCTGATGTTAAAATCGATGAGTTAATTTGAACATTTTGGGCATTTTGAAAAAGGTTAACACCGGATACAATCACAACGGATTTTTTTACGTCTTCTATCATAACATCTTCAAAAGAAAATATTATAATTTCATTTGGTTTCAATGCCTCCAAAGACCTAGCTACTTCTACGATCTTCGATCGATCTTTTCTCATATTCATTGCCCCAATACCTATTCTCACTTTTGACAAATCACCTAAGCGATTAAGCGTTGAAGTTGCGATTGACAACACATCTTTTGGATTCGAGCTGTAAGCCATAAGACAAACATAATCAATGTATCCTCCTTTTACTCAACTGACCCAGTCTTGAAATTTATATCTTAGTGCTTCGCTCTGATAATTAGCAAAAACAGCAGCTGACAAATTTTTACCATACTTTTTTACTGATTGATACACTTGTCGAACTGTGAGATTTACTTGAAGTGTTCTAAACTTATCGAATGCATCCAAAGACTCCAATAAAGTTTTTCCTTTTGAATATTCTTTGTAAAATTCCTTGTAATAATCAAGAGCAATAGGGTTATATCCAAAGTTGGAGTGCGGATATCTTATAAAGTCAAGGTGTATTTCATCAACAGCATACTTTCTTGCTATTTCACTTGCCACAGAAGCTACGTAGTCTCTTACCTCTGGAATTCCTGGATCTAAAAACAAACCCTCAATGTATCCGTTTGCTCTCGTGTAACTAAGTAAGCTCACACCTTCAGAATCGTAGGTTATCCATTCAGGATTTTGATTTACAACATGTTTTGTATTTTTTGGTCTTGAGTTAAAAGGCCAGACGTAAAACGTATTCATCCAAGCAGAAATTTTTATGTTCAATGGCTGCGCGCGTGAAATGATATACCCAAGCGGATCAAAATCGTCAGGTTGAGAATTTAATGCCTCCGAGCGAGGCAAAATATCTGACTTATAGTAGGCATCCATCCTACCAACAACTTGGACATACAATCTTTGCACACCAACTTCCGTTGCTATTTTGATTACATTATCTATTCTTTCAGGTGAAGTAATTTGATCACGAACAACCCAAATTGCAAGAGGCTGGGAAAAGGTCGAAACTGAAAACAAAAATAAAATGATAAGTATAACTTTGTTCAATACTTTTT
>JBCNVJ010000249.1:0-9453 GCA_039630255.1 Fervidobacterium sp.
TGTTTCTCATCTCTTCAACTTTCTTTCTGTAAAAATCTTCAAGTTCTCTATCGATATTTAATGATGCTTCAACAAATCCATCAAGGAAAGATATAGTATAAGGTGGATGAGTTTCACCACTTCCTGTTCCCCCCCTTATAGTTTCAATTTGTCCTGTTCCAAAAAGTGCAACTGGAGTGCTTTCGGAAATAGGTAAAACATTGTCATTCTTGAGCAATACAACACCTTCGCAGCCTGCTTCATATGAAATTTGTGCATGTTTCTCAAGATTGGGATTATTGGAGTAAGTATATCTCCTGAATGACGGTGTTTTTACTAATACCTTGAGTATGTTTCTAATTCTTTCATTTAGCACCTCCTCTGTCAACTCACCATTTTCTAGAGCTTTTCTTATATCATCGATTTCATTCCTTCTATGTTTAAATACTTGATGACTCTTCCCTGGCATAATAAGGTCATTACCAGATGCCACTTGCTTAGTACCATCATCACCAGCAAACCAATCAGTCATAACAAAACCATCAAACTGCCATTCGTATCTCAAAACGTTTGTTAACAGCCATTTGTGCTGAGAAGTATAATTACCGTTCAGCTTGTTATAAGAACTCATAATAGTCCAAGGTTTTGATTTCTTGATTGCAATTTCGAATGGTTTCAGGTAGATTTCTCTTAATGCTCTTTCAGAAACAACAGTATCCACAGTCATCCTGTTTGTTTCCTGTTCATTGCCTACAAAATGTTTCAAGCAGGCACCAACGCCTTGTGATTGAACTCCTTCAACAAAACTTGCGGCAAGCTCTCCAGCTAAGAATGGATCTTCGGAGTAATACTCGAAATTCCTTCCACAGAGTGGATTTCTGTGTATATTTATAGCTGGTGCTAACAAAATATCAACACCATACTCTCGAACTTCCTCTCCCATAGCCTCTCCTACTTTTTTCAATATTTCCCTATTCCACGTTGAAGCAAGCATTGTTTCTACAGGAAATGCTGTTGCATAGTATTTCTTTTCATCATTTTCTCTCTCCGGGTCAATTCTTAGACCAGCAGGTCCATCTGCCAATACTGTTCTTGGAATCCCCAATCTCAGAATTTCAAACGTCTCACCTGCTGCCCCTTTAACCTTTGGTTTCGGATTATCTTCTATTCCAAGCAAACCAACACCAACAACAAAATGTATCTTTTCTTCCAAAGTCATTTGACTAATAACCTTTTCAATATCCAGCTTTTTCATGAGCTTTTCTCTCCTTTCTAAAATGGAATAGTTTATTCACCCGTAATTCCTGTTCTTTCAAGACTTTCAACAAATTGCCTTTGTAATATCAAGTAAGTTATTAGTAAAGGTATAATAGTTATCAATGTTGCAGACATTCTTATTCCTTCATTAATTCTGTTAGCTGCACTTCCGTCTGCAGTAGGAAACATCACAGCGTATCTGGAAACAAAATCTCTTAAAGCAATAGGAATAGTTTTAATATTGTTACCTAACAAAAGTCCTGTTAGCAAAGTTTCATTCCAGTACCAAACTAATGAAAATATAAATGTTGTTACCATAGCTGGAATAGAGAGTGGAAAAACGATCCTAAAAAATAT
The DNA here is from genome assembly GCA_039630255.1 of Fervidobacterium sp. Classification (GTDB taxonomy): domain Bacteria; phylum Thermotogota; class Thermotogae; order Thermotogales; family Fervidobacteriaceae; genus Fervidobacterium. The sequence goes on from JBCNVJ010000249.1 coordinate 1,594, forward strand.
CTGGAATGAATTTGCCCCATCAAGCTCTGCAGCTTCATCGAAGGTCTTTGGCAACATATTAAAGAAATTGTAATACAGTAAAATAAAAATTGCGCTTCTAATTCCTTGACCAGTCAAAGAAGGCAGAAAACTAACAAATGGTGTTCAAGTAAGATTTAGTCTACTGAATAACATATATTTAGTAACCAAAGTAACTTGTGATGGTATCAAAAAAGTTGCGAGCATAAGTACAATCCAAAACTTTTTCAACGGAAATTCAAAACGTGATAATCCATAAGCTATTATTGCAGTGATGAAAGTTTGGAAAAGGGCAGGAATAGTTGACATATAGGCACTATTCAATAGAGATTTTGCAGCATCAAGCACTTTCCAAGCTCTTACAAAATTTTCAAACGTAAGCCTTGTTGGTATCCAATTTACTGTAGGATTCACAAGATCTTCAACACTCATGAAAGAAGTGGTTATCATGTAAAGCAAAGGATATAAATATGCATATCCAACTCCCAATAGGAGAAAATAAATTATAAATTTCATGGACGGACTTTTTAAATATTTGTAATAAATACTTGCCTTGGAAACAGCAAAATCAAATTTTCTCATATACTTTTCTTGCCTCCTTTCAAGAGCAAGAAAGAAATACCTATTATAACCATTACAGAGATGAAATAAATCCAAGACAAAGCAGACGAATAGGAATATGGTTTATCAATATCGAACATTCTCTGGGTTATACTTGTATTCACCGGATTATTAGCAAAAGAAGCCAAATCCACTATAGTATATATTGTATTTATCAAAACAAAAGGTCTTATAAGTGGCAATGTTATCTTCCAAAAGATTACCAGCTGTTTGCTCCATCAATTCTTGCCGCTTCGTATATACTTCCGCTGATTTTTTGTAATCCAGCTAAGAAAAAAAAGTATTTGAACACCTGAGAACCATAATATAAGTACAAGATTGTTGAACATGTATATAAATGGATAGCTTATCGTATTTGGAAGAAGCGTAAAAAAATTATAAATAAAGTACTTTCTTGGATCAACTATTTGTGCAGCATTATTTGCAATGAGTTCAGCTATAACAGGACCGCTTATTATGACTACTGGTAAGAAATACAATAGCCTGAAAAAAGCTCTTGCTCTCAACTTATTATTGAGTAATATGGCAATTACAAGCGAGAAAATTACAATCAACGGTGTTGACAATACAATACTCAAGACAGTGTTCCAGAAATTTATTGGAAAATTTGGATCTGTTCTAAAGGCATAGATGTAGTGTTTTAGTCCAACAAAAGTTGCTCTTATACCTTCAACCGTAAAATTCACGTTGAAGAAACTTAGGTAGAGCGAATAAAAGAACGGATATGCTGTGAAGACTAAAAAACCTATTATCCAAGGTAAAATGTACAAATATCCAGTTAAAGCTTTTCGTCGGCGTCGTCTCACACTCATTTTTCACCAACTCCAATAATTCCACTGATATCTCTCAGACTTGCAACTGACCACGACTGTGGCTTTATTTTATAGTGCCCGAGCTTATAAGTTTTTGATGTATAGTTTACCAGTATAGAGTAACCATTATTGTATACTACAACCACAAAGCCTGGCTCCAGTACAATTCTGTCTACTATCCTCATACCACGCACATCTTTTAAAGCGCTTCTTACTTCATTATAAACAGCCACCATTTTCATTTTCCAGTCATCGAATTTAGTAGAGGCATAATCCCATAATGGAGTATCTTTGATCACGTAATTATCAACAGCTGTTAATATAAAAGATGGTAACGCACCGTACTCTATCATCTTAAGTACGTCATTTCGAGAAAAAAAGCTGTTGTTAATAAAGGGCGCAAAATAATCCATACTTCCACTTAGAACGATCTGTAAGAATGGAACCGTATCTGTTTCGAAAAGATACTGACTGCAATTCATCGGTATCTCCAGCATTCCATTTATATACTTCCATGTATAGTCATTTGAATTTGTAAGGTATATGCTATTTGACATTGCCGAAATCTTAGCAAGTGTGTTCTTGACAAGCCTTAGTGCCTCACTTCTTGTGAATTCTTGCCCGTATTTCAAATCTCCGTACAATTTCGAACCAAAATCATATAGAGCAAAATTACTAAATCCCATTTTTGTGAGTTTTGTAATCTTTTCAGTAACATACTGGTTTGCAAGTTTGATATTTGTATAATAACTTCTATACAACCAGAGTTCCTTATTATCTCTCTCCTCGAATATAATCGACTGAGATAAATTTATTCCAACTTCATTCTTCAAGTTGATTTGCTTTTCAGAAACCTTGGTAACATTATCCATCAAATAAACATCGTAGCCGATCTTTTTACCTACTTTATGCAAATTGATTATGTCTGATATCTTTCCTAAGCTTCTTTCAAATGACAATTTACTTACCTTATTTCCATGTACGCCATCTTTTTGCCAACCATGTATTATAACTTTCAAATTCCTCACACCAAGCTCTTTCAAATCCTTAATTGCTTCTTCAATTTGTTTGAACGTGGTTATATGGATTGTTCGATAACCAACTATTTCTTTTTTTATATCCGAACCGATAAACAGAATAGCTAATGGAATATCATTATCTACAACTTTTCCCTTCAATACATCTTCAAGGTAGTTATTCCTGTAATACTTCGCCATCCCAATGTAATCTGCATCTTTCCCTGTCAGAAATGAAATTTCAAGTTCGGCATCGAACTTGTTCATTTCCTTTTGGGCTACTTGTATACCTGCTCCACTTCGACTTGTGGGCTGAAGGTACTTTTGCCGATATATAAACTTCGCAGAAGCCCAATTATATAGGCTCAATATTCCGCTTGGATAAGCAATTATTGCCGAATATTCTTTTCCAGAGGTAACAACACCAAATATAGCATTTTGTCTTACACCGTGAACTATTCCAAAGATCGGTGTTAGCACAGATGGTTCCTCACGTAAAAAATCATTTGGTCTTCTTGAGCGAAGATCATTTACTGAAGCTAAATTCTCAATTCCATAGTCCTTACCATATACCCTTTTCTCAAACCAATTTAAATAATGAGCGGGTTTAGAAAATCTAATAAGTGCACCTGGTCCATCTGGTACAAATATATAACCATCTATTCTATCTGCAACAGTGCTTCCCAAAAACGGAACAAAAATCACAGAAGCTAATGAATATTTGCCAGATTCTATTATGTCTTTATTCTTGATCTGAAAAACGACCTTATTTTCATTTACTCTCAGACTCACCACGAGTGAAATTCCTATATTTTTAAAGCTAAACCTGAAATCTATTCCATTTTCAACTTTTACGTAACTTTTCTCAGCAGATACATCAGCACTTCCTATTACATTCGAAATCCCACGCTCATCAAAATACTCTATCAAAACTATTGACTTGGTTATTGATTTCCATGTATCATTCATTTCATTATACGCATCGTCTGTAACTAAAACATCGCCCCAGATGTATCCATTTCTTTTATCTATGATTCTTAAAGAGGAAGTTTTCAAGTCAGCCCATAATTCTATATCTTTTGACTTAGCAATACTTGTATAGCCATCCAATGTGAACTGTGATTTAACATGTATATATTTTTCCGGTCTTGTATATCTATTCGACAAAAACTCATTTCCAACACCTTGAGAAAATGCTGAACAAATAAAAAATATTATAAAAATTACGGATATCAACCTATTTTGAGAACCTAACACGATAAAGCACCTCCTGAACGATACTGAACATCGTTTCTACAAGCTGATCCCACAACATGTAAACTATAGAGTATATAAGTATCATGACAAATATCCATCCAAGTGTTAGTAGAATACTTTTTATCGTGTTCCTTATATTATAATCGTGTATTTCTTTTACACCTGTGAAGAGTAAGACAGCGCTCCAAGTGATGATTATTAACGAAGAAAAATCAACAAGAAACATTTCGTTGTAAGTCAAGATGTATGTGCTTAAAATTACAAACGGCTGAAATAGTATATATGGTGTAAAGGAATATGCTGTGAAAATGTATATATCTCTCAGCGTACCTTTTCCATCGCTTATTGAACTCACAAGCCAATTCGAGACAATCCAAAGCCCAACAGAAGCAGTGACAGTTAAAATAACAAATCCGATACTTCTTTGTTGTGTATTCAGGTTGAATATAAAACTTCTGCCAAAGTAATCTATTAATACAATAAGTAAGAATAGCAGATAAATAACTGAAGCCGATAATAGAGAGCCATGCTTCTTCTTTTGAATATAGTAGAACGTATCTAATGGATGTTTCAATATGTTAATCATGAAAATGATGTCTGATAATAACTTTGATTCAATCCTTAAGTTTACATTAACTCTCCCACTTTTAACTAACCAATTAAAGACTCCCAATCCAGCAATAATAAGTAAAATGGACGACAATATAGTTCCCATGTATTTCTGTAAAAACATATTTCTGAGTTCCCAAAACGCGTCCGAATAATCTCTTTTTGAGAAAGCTTCCTTAAAATGAAATGCAGCTTTACCATAATTAGCTTCCTGAAAATATGCCTTCCCCAAACCATGATGGGCAATTTTTGAGTAACCATCGTACGTCATAACAGTCTTCCAAAGATCTTTGCTCTCCAAGTATTTACCTTGTTCATACAAATTTAAAGCTTTATGAAGTATATTTGCATAATCAGTTGGAACAAAGACATGTACAAGTCCTCTCTCTTTGTCAAGCACGTATAAACGTCCTTCATCATCGATTTCTATGGCAACTGCTACCGAGAACAATCCACTTCTTTCGGTAGCTATAGCACGACCACCAAAAGAGAATATTAAATTTCCTTCTTGGTCGTATTCATAGATTAGACCTGTCTCGGTTAGTGCATACATTCTTCCATGTTGATCAACAGAAATATCAACAAAATTCTCTTCATCGGTCATTCTTTTCTCGCGAGAAGCGGAAAGCACATTGATTCCTATAGTATTATGTCTTTTTATCGCATTGCCATTTTCTTTCTGAGTTATTGTGTAAATAAGACCCTTATTATCAATTTCAATGTTTGTATAAGGCTTGGGAATTCTGTTTAGCAGTTTAGCTTTCTGTTCCTTTGTATAAAATAAATCAATAAACTTATCCAAGAATGTTAAACTGACAGTGTTACTTCCAAAATATCCAAGAAATTGACCATCTTTGTCAAGCTGTATTATCCCTTCAAAAGTGCCTTCACTAACAATATACAAATTTCCTCTTTTATCCACAACAAGCTTTCTGGGTTTATAATTCGCCGTTTCTCCGAAAAGTGGATTAGTAGGTCTTCCTATTCTCCTGATTTCTTCTCCATCATGCGTAAAAACAACAACCTCAGAACTTCCCGGGTCAGCAACGTATATATATTCGTCTGTTACAAAAATTCCTGTTGGTTGCCACAGTGACATATCACCAACAATCCTTATTTCTCGTGTATTCATATCAAATACGATAATCCGAGCATTTCCTGAATCAACAACATATAATTTTGAACCTTTTATAAACAAGTCCTCAGGATAGTACAAATCAAAATCTTTAAACAATACCTCGCTTACTAAATACGCATCTTGTGTTATTTTCCAGTTGTTATTACCACTGAGGGTATAAGTTAAGAATGTGCTGTCCACTCCAAGCACAAGCGAAAAAAACAGGTTGTACACTATAGCTAACATCAAAATTAAGGAGAAATTTCTTATCATTATGTACTTCACCTTCCGCTTAACTATTTCAATCCACTGTAAGCCATAGTATTCATAACTCGTGATTGCATAATGATAAAAAGTATCAAGTTTGGTACAAACATTATTAGACCAGCCGCTGCTGAAATGCCTTGTCCTGCTATGGTGTTTCCAGTTGTTTGAGTTAAATTAGAAACGTAAAAAGCAAACGTTCTAAGGTTCTCATTGTTTATATAATATGCGGAAGCCTCTGCGCTATTCCAAGCAACCTGAAAGGCCAAAATTCCTACCGTCGAAATCGCAGGCTTTAGGAGAGGTATTATAATGCCAAATATTATCTGAAAATCATTAGCGCCATCTACTAATGCTGCATCAATCAAGGCGTCTGGTATCTGATCTATGAATTGCTTAACGAGGAATACACCCATAGGCATTGCAAGTAAAGAGAGAATATTTATTATGAACGTATCTATCAATCCAAGACTTTGGATTATAAAATATCTTGGAATTATAACTGCTACAGGTACAAACATAAGTGCAAGATTATTGATCGTAAAAATCAATCCCTTAGTCTTAAACTGTTTTTTTGAAAGTGAATACCCAGCAAAAACAGATATCAATATTGTGAACAAGACAGTGAAAAATGCGGTAAAAACACTGTTCATAAGGTATCTACTAACTGGAATATTAGAAGCCCTTGTTAAAGCGAAAAGTTCATAAAAATTTGCAAGTGTAGGTCTTCTAACAAAAAACCTTGGCGGATAGAGAAACAGCTCGTCCAGAGGTTTAAAAGCCTGCGAAAAAATGAAAATTATGGGCAACATCATAAACACGGCAATTGGAGTCAGTATAAAATAAAATTTTAATTGACTTTTATGAAAATATCTTGGGTTAGTTTTTGTACTAAACCTTGCCATAGTGCATCCCTACCTTTCACCAAACAAGCGCCATGCCACGCGTGAAAAGAACCAAATTATCAACAGTAAGACTACAGACAAAGCTGCAGCGTACCCCATCTCATAGCGTAGAAAGCCGTAATCCTCTATGTCATTAACCACGCATCAATTGTCCAGCGTACTGAGGTGTTGGATTGGAACCGGACAAGGCAACACCTATACCTGCAGATGTAAAGGTGTTGACTATTGACATAACAGCTCCAAACAACATCTGAGGTTTCATTGCTGGAATGGTGACGTATATTATCTCCTGCAATCTGTTCTTTATCCCATCTATATAGGCTGCTTCATACAACTGTTCATCAATATTCAATATCCCAGCAAGCATAGCAAGAAAACCCACTCCCATGCTACTCCATAGCGACACAATAATCATAATGTCCATAAGATGTTGAGGGGATTGTAACCATTGCACAGGTTTATCTATCAACCCAAGGTTTAATAACAGTGCGTTCAGATACCCTTGTTGATCACCATTGAATAACACACGCCAAACAACTGTCATCGTAACTCCGGCTGTTAAAGATGGAGAATAAAGAATGAGTGCAAAAATGGTTCTTGGCACTTTTGTAAGTTGTGCAACAAGCCAAGCAAGGGTAAACGACAGTATATAACCACCTACACCTACTATCAGTGCGTATTTAATTGTATTTGGGAGCACTTTTTGCATGAAAACATGATCTCTTGTCAGCAAAGTAATATAATTCTGGATTCCTATCCATCTTGGTCTTTCTATTGCGTTAAAGTAAGTGAACGATAAAAATATGGCAACTACGACTGGTAAAACAATAAAAATTGTGAAAAGTGTTAAATAAGGTGATAAAAGAATCCAATGATCTGAGTGTCGCCTTGTTAATTTAGTAGCCATGAACATCACTCCAGATCCTTCTTTGATTTTCCATGATTTCTGAAGCCTTTACTCCAAGATTCTTCTTAACAAACTCTTCCATACTGTTATACATGTTATAAACTTTAACGCGTTTTCCCTCTTTAACATATCCAAACTCAGTTAGCTTTCTCTCAAGCTCCCTGTTCACTAAGATAACAGATCGATCGATAGACGCGCGTAATGGATATCCCTCCACCACAACCCTATTCCAGACGTTGCTAATTTCTCTCTCCGTCATGTAACCTCCCGGGTGTCTCTGTACTTCTTTGATCCATTTCCATTGATTCAAAATTACTTTCTTATGTTTTTCATC
>JBCNVJ010000025.1:0-1903 GCA_039630255.1 Fervidobacterium sp.
CTTTTTTATCATCTAATATGTATTTTTTCACAAACAAATGCAACGAATTTTTCTCATTCGAAGGTGATATATCATTGAGTAAATTTTCCGTAAGTTTTGACACATGTTCTTCTGAAACTACAGTTTCGTCTTTCTCATTCAGTAAAAGTTCTTCGGTAACTTCGGTAAGTGTAAAGTCACCACAACTTGAAGAAACTAAAAGTTCACCTCTAAGTTCTTTTTCAATTTGTCTTTCAAGATCTTCCACTATTTGAACCATTGATTCGTTTAAAGCAACTACATCTTTTATTTCCCCGTTCTCAATCCCCCTGGTTTTCACATTTGAAAACGCAACGACGTTTCCATAACTTTCCGAGAAATCTACAACTATAGCTTTTATACTGTCATTGCCAATATCTAACGAGACAATCTCACGACTTTTTGGCATACTTTCACCCCTCTATAGCAAATATAATTTTCCATTTTTGAATAAAAAAATTTTCCCAGAATCGAGATAATCTCCAACTGTTTTCAAAACACTTGAGCATTCATCAATGTCGCTAATATCTGTGAAATAAATGATTGCTGATTTTGTCGTAGTGATGTACTTTTCATTGAGGTTTATTTCGTATATTATCCTCGGTATATTTTTTGGAATAAAATTAAGCATCCGCCTATCTAGTTCTCCAGTTTCGTTGTCTACTTTTATGCCTGTAACAAATGGTGAGATGTTGTTGCAAATATTTCCATATTCTTGACACACATCGTATATTTTTCCATCTTCGTTGACATACCAAAACCTATCAACATAGTATATTAAAAACCAATAATTGGAGGAGGTAGAATTCTCTCCTCCTATCGGGTATCTAGAAAGTTCTTTTGAATTTTTTGTTTGCATTGTATTTAAGAATGTTGACCACAAGATTAGCAAAGTATAAATAATAAATGCGATCTTATATCGCTTATTGTTTGTTTTGATGCTCACGCCTGTATCACCTAAGTTGTATTTTTTTTGTTATACCTTCGTAGATAATTTTACCACAAAATACCAGTATAAGTGAAGAATTTTTTTCCACTTTTGTGATATAATTTAGTTTGAAAAAGTTATCATGTTATAACTAAGGAGGAGCGATCATGGCAAGGTTTTCTAATCGCATTATTGTGATGTTATTTTTCTGCTTAGCAGTTTTTTCGTCAACTTTATTTTCGGATGTTGTACTTTATAAGAACGGTGAGAGAGTCGAAGGAAAAGTCACTGAGTTGTTGACCTCTTACGTTGTAGTTGAGACGCAGTTAGGAATGGTTTACATCCCACTTTACCAAGTGAAATTCCTAATTTTCAAGCAAGATGCTATACCACAGGTTGGGAAAGCGTCCATTTACGGTAGAAGATTCGATGCGTACGTAGCTCAAGTTGAGCAAGGTTATGTTGTTCTAAACACAATGTTTGGAAAAGTTAGAATAAAGTCACTTGATTCGGTAGATTACCTTTCGTTTGAATCCGTGTCATTTTTGGAAGGTAAAAAGAGTGCTGGATTTTCTGTAGAAATCTCCACAGCAGACCAGTACAGTGTTATAACCAGTTTGGGTGATGTTTTTACAGGAACTGTGCTAAAATACACAGATACTACTTTGATACTCATAGATAAGATGCAAAACGAGTACCACTTTAATTATGATTTTGTTGAAAATATATACCTTCCCTACAATAAAGCAACGAGTTATGACCTTTTCATTTTGAAAACAGGAAGAAAGCTGTACGGTAAGATGAAAGACGCAGTTTCTGGTAAAGTAGAAATCTCAGGTGATTGGGGTAAAGTTTTAGTTGATCGAAACGAAATATTATTCACCACATTAAAAACATCTGAAAAGACTGAAACTGGAAAGGAAATATCTTTAAGTTCGTTATTTTATGACAAAGACA
>JBCNVJ010000250.1:0-2114 GCA_039630255.1 Fervidobacterium sp.
ATGGAAGGAAGTGTAATCAAGAAATTAAAAGCATTTTTTGCCCTCATTGGTCCGCTCGTACTTAGTTCACTCGTTGAAGCAAGAGAACGAGCAATAGCAATCGAAGCAAGGGGGTTTGGAATACAGGGTAAAAAAACAACACTACGTGAAATAAAAGAAAGTAATTTAGATATCATCTTAACTAAAACTTTTCAAATATTTCTTTTATTATCGATTATCTGGAGAGTATTATTATGGATACCTTAGAGAAAATAAAAATAACAAGTTTAACTTACGCATATCCAATGGCAACTCAGAACGCACTTGAAGACATTACTTTCTCAATAAAAATCGGAGAATTTATAGGCATAATAGGTCGAAATGGATCAGGAAAATCCACTTTGTGCTTTGCCATCGCTGGACTTATACCAAGATTTTTCAAAGGCAAACTAAATGGCAACATTTACATTGATGGAGAAGATGTAACAAAAATGCCTTTGAATAAACTAATAAAAAAAGTTGGCTTAGTACTACAAAATCCCTTCTCTCAAATAAGTGGTGCAAAAATGACAGTTTACGAAGAAATTGCATTTGGTCTTGAAAATATTGGAACGCCTCGTGAAGAAATGATAGAAAGGGTAGAAGAAGTACTAAAACAATTCGGATTGTGGGATAAAAGAGATAATAATCCATTCGAACTTTCCGGTGGTCAACTTCAAAGACTTGCTATTGCAAGCATCTTAGCACTTAAGCCAGAAGTGTTGATATTAGATGAACCGACATCTCAACTTGATCCACAAGGTACGAATGAAGTATTTCAAGTTGTAGAAGAATTGAAAAAAACCGGAATAACAATAATTATGGTAGAACATAAATTGAAAAACTTGTAGAATACGCTGAGAAGATAATTTTATTACATGAGGGAAAACTGATTGCTTTCGAAGAACCAGAAAAAGTATTCTCTATGCCTGAAGTAGATGAATATCAAATTGGTGAACCTATTCAAACAACGATTTGTAAGAAACTAAACATTAGAAACGCAAAAGGCTACTACCCTGTTAATCTTAACGAAGCTGTTGAGTTAATGAAGGGAGTAATATAAGAATGTCAACAATACGCGTTGAAGACTTATGGTTTTACTATAAACCTGAAGATTATGTTTTAGAAAACATAAATATTACATTCGATAGCAGTTCAACAGCAATAGTAGGACAGAACGGGGCTGGAAAAACTACATTTGTTAAAATACTGAAAGGATTATTAAAACCTGTAAAAGGTAATGTCTGGATTAAAGACTATAACACTAAGGAAGTCACTGTGGCACAACTTGCAAAAATTATAGGTTTAGTTTTTCAAAATCCATCGGATCAGATATTCAAAAGCAAAGTTTTAGAAGAAGTTATGTTCGGACCAATCAATGTTTTTAAGGACAAACAATATGCGTACCAAAAATCCATAGAAGCTTTAAAATTGGTAGGATTAGACAAGAAACTCGATCAGCATCCGTATGACCTCACTCTTTCCGAAAGAAAATTACTATGCATAGCATCTATATTAGCCATGGAACCAGAAATAGTAATCTTCGACGAGCCCACTATAGCACAGGATAGATATTCCATCAAGAAAATATCTGATATTATTAAAGAACTTAAAAGACAAGGAAAGCTTGTATTAACAATAACACACGATATGGATTTTGCCTATGAGAATTTTGAAAAAACGGTGATTTTTTACAAAGGAAAAATACTTTCCTATGGGCCTACGAAAAACGTATTAAACGATGAGGAGAAAATACTATTGGCTCATTTAGAGCAACCGTTTCTTTTAAAATTACAAAGACTAATTAGGAACGAACACAAACAACTTGAGTAGTAAAATTTGCTAAAACTGTTTGCCAGATCAGTATAAAACATTAATATTCATCAACTTCATCAATTTCAACGCGATTTCTACCTTTTTGTTTTGCTTTATAAAGTGCTTGGTCAACTCTTAAAAGTAGAGAGTCTGTTGTATCACCAGGAATATATTGAGCTACACCAAAACTCAGAGAAATTGGATATTCGATGGGTTCTATCTTTATGTTTACTGCTTTTCTAAGGCGTTCAGCAATTGCATACGCCTCTTTTATGTGTGTA
>JBCNVJ010000251.1:0-2703 GCA_039630255.1 Fervidobacterium sp.
ATCCAGCTTCGAATCCGATTTTGTCCATCGAAATGTAAAGTCTCATTGTTAAACCAGAATTTGTTGGGTAATTACTTGTCTCAAAAACTATTGAATCTTTCTTTAAGACCTCACCTGGAAGAATGTAAAAAACTTGACCTTCCGAAAAGCTCTTTGAAACCTTTGAAATATTAAAATATCCTGCGGTAAAGCCATCATTTATAGCTTGGAATACGTATCCCTTCTTGATCCCTACGTTTTCTCCTGACATAATCGTTACCTTCAAACCTTCTGTTTCAGCAATCACCGAAGTAATTGGAAAAACTTTTTGAAGGAAAGTTCCTACAGAGCTGGCCAAAAATTTATATAAAGAGACTTTTGCTAAGTATTCGGAATTCACGTCTTCACTTCCAAACCTGTCAATTGGTTCTTTTAAAGCAATCTGATTTGAAGAATAGAAATTCTTTGAAGAAATCAATGTTCCACGTTCAGCATCGAGAACATTTATTAAGAATGACAGATAATTGCTCGAAAAAGTGGTGTTTCTGAAAATAAAATCATAAAAAACTGATGTGCTGATATACTGTTCCTTTTCCCATGCTGCTTTGTAGTATCTTACATATGAACCTTCTTTCATATCTAGTTTATAAGTTTTGTTTTTTGAATCGTAAGAGTAATATCTTCCAACTTCCACCTCCACGGGTACTTCATCAGCCAGCTTACCCGAAAAATACAAGTTTCTCTTTATATACCGACCGTTGACAGGGTTTTCAAAAAAGTAATACACATCCGAGTTATTTTTTTCTGCTTTCTCAACATAATTCTGAAAATAAAAAACATACCTTGGTGGTCGGAAAGAAATTGCTACCTCTTTTCCCATCAGTTCTTCAAAAGCAACTAACCTGAATAACTCACTTAAATAAGACCTATCGTATATATTGTACCTTGTATCCTTTTGAAGCTCTCCAAGAATAAACATCCTTGCAGTCTTGCCAAAATCTTCACCAAACCAAATAACTATATCTATCTTATCTGGACTGTAACTGTTTACATTTTCTGAGTAATTCGATTTTGTTTTCTCAATAGCATCCTTGATAGTGTTACCTACCACGGTTATTGGTGTCATAGACTTGATAAAAAACTTTTCAATATCTATATCAACAACATATAACGATAAATAATAAAAGGTCTCTGTGACGGTCTTTTCATATCTTCTGTAAAAATCGCTTATTATATACTTATCTTCTTCACTTCTTGCCCAAGGGAAATCACTTAAATACACATAGTTACCTCTCGGATCTTGGACAAACATTTTTTTCTGCGCATCGTACTCGTATCTTGCGTAGGATGAAGTATAGTAATAACTTCCTTTGTAATAAACATATCTACCCTGTGGATCTCTGACAAACTCGTTAACTTTTCTTGTGTATGATTCTCTCAAGACATCAACCACGTGTACTACCCTAAAAGTTTTTGGTGCTACATTTGAAAAAATTCTTTTCAATTCATCTTGGATATTAACCCCTTCATATACACTTGGAAGGTTTCTTTCAACGAATACATAAATATTATTACAATACAACAACGAAGTCAGATTAAACAAAAGATAAAATAGGAAACATTTAAAAAATACCTTTCTCACCATGACACCCCACCGCCTATCTTAATACTTTCAACTAAAACATTGGGTACTAATTGAGTTAATGGCACAAAAAATTGCAACTCAAAAAAACCGACTTTAAAGGAAACACCAACCTTTGACTTTGTATTAACATCCGTAGACAAACCAGCAAAAACATATGCAGAAAAACTATCTACTCCAAAAATTCTAAAGAACATATTTACCTCAAAATTCCCATCATAGTAATTACCCTTAGATAAATTCTCAAAACTCAGCGTATATGAAAACGCAATACTTGAAACTTCCTCGCGAAAAATATTAAATTCTTTAGCTGATAGACTAACCGAAACATCGCCTCCGGTAAAAAAAGCTGAAGGGCTTCCCACATACAAAATTTTAAAACCAACAGAATTGACAAAATCAGGCTGTTTTTGAAACACCTCATCTTTAATCCTTATCTCATATCCCCTTTTCAAATATGTAACCTCACACTCACTATAATCAGCTCCAGTCCTGATTACCTTTATCTCTCCAACGATTTTTCCATCCTTTTTTATTCCAAACGTTGTTCCGGGCTTTACACCATCATACTCTCCGATATTTATTAACACTCTTGGAAATCTCACACTTTCAACCAGTCCATCTAATGATTTTGGAGTCTGGATTTTACTGCTTAAAGTCGTGGACATATTCGATACAAACATCTTAACTAAATAGCTCAGATCATTCTCAAGTTTAAGCAGTCTATTATTGTAAGGATCGTATTTATACGACACAGCCTCGATTTCTCGGTAAATTACACACGACTCACTCGTAATCAACTTATTGTTCAAGTATAAAGCATAACTCACATTTGCTCTTGCAACATAAACAATATCCGTATGTGGAACCTTTGAATAAAAAGTTGATGTCATGTAATATTGTCCATCGTATCCTTTCACATACAGTCCGTTGGCAGATGGAACATAAACTCCTTTCCCTGAAGTATAATCTAAATCATACCGCTGTCCTGTGTAAACTCTAATATACTGATCCCACCATTTAATATAGTCACCAGATAGGTTATTTACGATATAATCATAATAAACCTCTCTTCTTTCGAA
>JBCNVJ010000252.1:0-2425 GCA_039630255.1 Fervidobacterium sp.
ATTTGCACCACCTACTGGTAATATCAAATAAATTTCACTATCTGCACCAATCAATGGCATAATTATCCCTCCTTTTCAACTTACAATTGAGTTAATTGAATTTGTGTGTAATTTTCGCCAATCGCAGAACAGCCTAAAGAAATAAATTTGCTAGTATACATTTTTTCTGTCTCGCGAATTACAAATTCATTGATTTTTAAAACATACAAATTGACAATCCAAACTTCCAACGCTGCACGTTGACCGTTCAAATACATTGATTCAAACAAACTAACTGCATCAATCGTTTGATCACCAAGAGTTACACTATCTAAAACCTCAAGCCGAAAATCTACTGTCTGACTTGCAATAAAAATATCTTCCAAAATACCTCGCGTTGTCGCTTTAGAATTTATCTCGCGCTGATATTGCAACTGAAAATTCGAAATCTGTAGAGTATACACTTGGTTATTCAATATCATTTTACCAGTCAAATTCGCTGGTGTCAATAATGAATACGAACCTACAGAAGGCAAATTTTGAATACTTGACAACCCCGGAAATGCATATATTAACATTTTACCAGTTGCAATTCCATTCACCGGGAGTTGTATTTCCAGTCCAGAAAGTACACCCAAATTTGTTTGCACTTTCTGTCCTGTTAAAGTTTCATACGCAATTGCAACATAATTACTCATCGGAACCACATTCGAATTTGTCAATGAATAAACGCGTTTATTGTTATTCACAACATATTGAGCAAAAGTATTAAATAATGGCATAAAAAATTCCGGATAAATTTCAAAAATTAATTCAATCTTTACAAATTTACCACCAGAATAAATTATTCTTCTTTGGCTTAATCCACGTAGCGCACCTACTTCGCCAACTCGCACAACATAATCAATATTCAATTCCTTCGTAAAAATAACCATCTGAGATGCATAACTGCTGCCATTGTAATCTGTATATAAAAACGCTTTAGATAATTTCATATCCATTCCACCCTAATCCCCAAGTAGATAAAAATCAATTTTTGTTGCGGGAAAGCCAAAAAATCCAAATCCTCCAACTCAATAACATTGAATAAGTTGTGAATAACATTAAGCAACGAAGACACAACCGCATCATAATTTTCGCCATTGTTAATTAACTGTTTGGAAATAATAACAGTTAAAATTCCTTTCTTATTCAACGCATCCCAAGTTGTAGCCGATGCTTCAAACGAAGTTAATCCCAACATAATCGTATCTGGTTTTGGAATAGGTTGAGGATTCATAAGTAAAACATCATAATTTCGAAAATCTTGGCTATTTTTTAAAGTATTCACCAACTCAAAGAGTTTTTTAAATATCATTCAACTCACCACCAAATGAGCGATCAAATAATCTCTCATCCTCAACTACTGTTTCCAAATGCTCCCATCCTTTATAACCCTGTGTTGTAATCTTGTCAACAATTTTCTTAACTACTGCATAAAAATCAGTTACTGACCAACCATACCGTCTCATTTTTTGTAATAACCATTTCGAAATTACTGCTTGTGGTACTGCACCTGCTGAACGACCTTTTTCTACATACTCTGCATATTGTACATTTGTACCAATCTCACGCTCAAACACTCCTGTCGATCGAATAACTAAACTATTAGCTAGCTTATCCGTAGTAGATGCTGGATATGCACGAGCTGAAGGATCTACAACATTTTCAATCATCCACTTCCATCGTGAATGAATATTTGAAGCATATTTATCTAATTTTTTAGCCAAAAACATTTGTATATCATCAGCCATTCGCGAAATATCCGACATTACCACTCCACCTTCATCTTAGGTTTTCTGAAAAACCGTGCTAAGCGAAGCAAATGTTCTTTCGCTGAATCCAAGTTACCCGAAGTGTTTTGAATAGAATAATTTTGCAATTTTCTAAAATCAACTGCAATCATTTCACACGCATCTGCTCGAAAATTATCAATATCAAGTGTATCACCTTCAATGAAAACATAATCAAGATTTTGATTATCGTCAAAAATTATTCGTCTTTTTGATGGCTGCCAATCAAAACCTTGCATTTCTTGACGTGTAACCGGATGAATAACTTTAATTGAAGAACTAATAAACTCATAATCATCATACTGAAAAATCTTGCCATTGCTATCAACCAACTCAGCTTCATCGAAAATATAAACAGTATTTTTATCAATCAAATACTGCAATTCTTCATCAGTAAAGATATAGTTAGATGAATCTTTATCCGCTATTCACAAACCTGCGAACTCCCTAACAGTCATCTTCTCACCTCACAACACAATCGTGGAACAAGAGTTCCACCTCTTGCCCTCCATCTTTATTCTTCTTTCTTCTTCCTCTCTTTTTCTTTTTCCTTGTCTTTCTCGTCCGGAATCTCTACTTCACCATTCTCAATAGGATACACCACACCGTTATGA
>JBCNVJ010000253.1:0-3637 GCA_039630255.1 Fervidobacterium sp.
AAATTTTGAGAAAATTGAATGAAATCGTTGAAAAGCAAGGTGGACCTGTTCGTTCTTTAAAATTGGACCTTTAAATTTCTTAACAAAATAAAACAAAATTATGCTAAAATAATATGCTCAGGTGTAGTATGCTCTTTCCAATTCACTTTATCAGGAGGTGCAGTGTATGAAGAAGTTTATGCTTTTGGTGCTTTTAGTACTTTCAGTAACATTTTTTGCTGCAACGAAAGTTGTTTTCTGGCATGCGATGGGTGGTGCCCAAGGTGAAACACTGAATCAGATTGTGAAAGCTTTCAACGAATCGCATCCGGATATCGTGGTTGAGGCAGTTTACATAGGAAACTATACAGCTTTACAACAAAAACTTTTGGCTGGTGCCCAAGCCGGTCAACTTCCAACGATTAGCCAGGCATATGCAAACTGGACGGCCAAGTTGTTACAGAGTAAGATAGTTGAACCTTTAAACAAGTACATGAATGATCCAAAGATTGGTATAACAAAAGCTGAGTGGGAAGATGTATTCAAAGCTTTCAGAGACAACTGTACGTGGGGTAACATTGTTTATGCTGTACCATTTAACAAAAGTCTTTACATATTCTATTACAACGCAACAGCCTTATCAGCTGCTGGTATCACCGTACCAAAATCAATAAATGAGCTTCTTTATTCATCAAAAGCCTTGACAAAAGACAAAAACAAAGATGGAAAACCAGATGTATATGGCTTTGCATTTAGAACAACTGTTGATACGTTCCAAATATTCCTTATGATGCGCGGTGGAGATATAGTTAAGTACGATACAAAATCTGGAAGATACGTCTCTGCAATTGATTCGCCGGAAACCAGAGAAGTATTGGCATTTTTCAAGAAACTTCTTGATGATAAAGTGGCGTTTGCGCAGGGTGGGTATCTGAATGATATATTTGGTCAAGGGACAGTTTTAATGTACATAGACACGATCGCAGGTAGAACTTACGTGGAACAGTCTGCAAAAGGTAAGTTCCAATGGGCATGGGCACCTGTTCCAGTATGGAAAACAAGAAATGTACCATTTGCTGGAACTGATGTAATCATGTTCACAACTGCAAAAGAAGAAGAAAAGAAAGCAGCCTGGGAATTTATGAAATACCTAATTTCACCAGAGGTAACAGCCTATTGGGCGGTTAACACTGGGTATCTACCAGTAAGAAGAGCAGCACTTCAAACAACGATTTGGAAACAAGCCGCTAAATCAGATCCATTGCTTGAAATACCTCTCCAACAAATCGAAAATGCAAAGATGGATCCACAACTCAGTGTCTGGACAGAAATCAGAAATGTTGTAAGCACGATGTTTAATGATTTTATAAATGGAAAGGTAGACATGGAAACAGCTATAAAGAAAGCCGATGCGGAAATCAAAAAGTACTTGGCCGAGGAATATAAGTAATAAGTCTTTGTTTAAACTTTACTTTGGTATTCAATGCGGGCTTATAAGCCCGCATTTTTTTTGTGGTATAATTTTAGCAAAGGAAAAAATTCAAAAGGTGGTGTTACAATGTCTGAGAAATTTTTAGAAATTCTTAACTTAACAAAATTTTATGGAAAGAGATTGGCTATTAAAGATATTACCTTGCACGTTTCTGGTGGAGAAATTGTTGGTTTTATTGGACCGAATGGCGCTGGTAAGACAACCACAATGAGAGTTGCCTTGGGATTTCTCAAACCGACAAGTGGGGAAATTTACCTATTTGGTGAAAGACTAACAAGAAGAAACGTAGCCAAGTTAATTACGAAAGTAGGCTACGTGCCAGGTGAAGTTAATTACTATGGAGATGTAACTGTGCAGAAAATTTTGGAATTTTATGCTTCTTTCTACAATGAATTTGATAGTGAATACTGTGAGTGGTTATGCAAACAATTTGATATACAGCTAAATAAGAAATTTGAGGAACTTTCCTTAGGTAACAAAAAGAAAGTATCAATTATCCAAGCACTTGCCCACAAACCACGTTTATTGATACTTGATGAACCGACAAATTCGCTTGATCCTTTCGTGCAAAAGCGATTATACAACATTTTAGAAGATTTAAAAACAAGCGGTGTAGGGATACTCTTATCTTCACACGTACTAAATGAGGTTGAAAAACTTTGCAACAGGGTTGTGTTTATAAAGGATGGAAAGATTGTCAATTCACCTTTGTTTAATAAAGCCACAAAAAAGATAACACTTGTAACAGATAGTGATTCAAAAATTGTTGAAAACCTCGAAAATTTGTTTCCAGAAATCGTTGAATTGAATAGTCAAAATTCGAATTTATTGATTTATTTCAACGGTTCTACACAGCGATTGGTAGAACTATTGAATTTGTTTAAATTCAAAGATATCTTAATTGAAGATCTATCATTAGAAGATGTTTTCGACAAGCTTTACGAAGAATAGTTTTCAAAAATTTAAAACTGGAGGGAAATAACGTGAAAATACTGAGATGGGAAATTAAAAGAAATTTTAGGGCGTTTTTCTTATGGACAATGTTCATAGTTGGGATTCAATTTATGTATTTCGCACTTTTTCCATCCTTTGCAGGAGAAGACGGGTTGTTTTCATCTAAACTTCAGCTACTTCCAAAGACTTTCTTAAGGATATTTGGCGTTGATCGAATAGACTTTAGCGATATTCTTCACTTTTTTTCAATGCAAGGACAAATATGGATTTTTCTCTTTGCTACTTTTTATCCAACAAGACTCGCTTCGTCAATATTTGTTAAAGAGGAAAATGAAAAGACAATTGAATTCATATTATCAAGACCCATAAGTAGAAGGCGATATTCCATTGAAAAATTTGTCTCCGTAACATTTTACTTACTGACTTACGATTTGGTCATAACATTCTCTATTCTTGGAATGTTCAACAAATACAAAGTTAAACCTTTCGACATGGGGTTATTTTGGAAAATTGCATTTTCTTTTTGGGCAGTTCATATCTTTATGACGGCGGTTAGTATAATATTTTCTGTTATCTCAAGAAGAAAAACAACAGCTGATACATCAACATTCTTCGCACTTGGGTTTTTTTATGTTTTATCGCTCATTGCCAGAGTTTATGAGAAGTACAAATATTTACGAAACATAACTCCATTTGGAATATTTGATCCAGCAGAGTTGATAAAAGATGCAACTTTTAATAAAGTTGCTTTTTTGCTTGTAGCTCTGATTTACCTGGGAACTTTGTTTTTTAGTATTTTTTATTATGAGAGAAAGGACATATACATTTAAAAAAATAAACGTCTCCAAAAGCGGAGACGTTTATTTTACAATGGAAATTATAAACTCCCTGGGAAATGGCATGCAACAAAGTGTTCTTCCTTTATTTCCCTCAAAGCAGGCTTTTCGTTTGAACATATTGGCTTTGCAACAGGACACCTTGGGTGGAATGGACACCCCTTGGGTGGATTAACAGGACTCGGTACATCACCTTGTAAAATGATCCTTTGTTTTTTAAACTCGGGATTCGGCACTGGAATAGCGCTCATTAAAGCCTTTGTATATGGATGCAACGGCTCATCGAAAAGATCCTTTTTACGGGCTGTTTCAACAACTTTACCAAGATACATAACTACAACACGGCTTGATATGTACTTTATTAAAGATAAATCAT
>JBCNVJ010000254.1:0-1804 GCA_039630255.1 Fervidobacterium sp.
ATGTAACTGCGTAAGTTGATAAATCGGATAAGAATGTAGTAAGAAAAATCGATGTGTTTGTATTTAATTTCACCCTTTTTAATATCTTAAATACAAAGTATCCAACAAAGGAACCAACTATCGCCATGGAAAATATATTCGCTCCAAGTGTTGTTATACCACCATGTGCTATTAACAGTGCTTGAAATAATAGTACAACTAATCCTATTACCGTCATTACAAAGGGACCAAATACAACCGCTCCAAGACCTATACCTGTAGGATGTGAGCAACTTCCGGTTACTGACGGTATTTTCAACGCTGATAAGACAAAGACAAATCCTATAATGAAAGCCATGCGAAAAATATTTCTATCATCGCTCTTGATGAAATTAGAGACTTTCCTTATGCCAAAAAACACAAAAGGTATACTTACAACATACCAAACTGCTGCCCAACCTATTGGTAAGAAACCTTCTGCAATGTGCATAGAGAAACTTAAGCTTGAAAATGCTGTCAAAATAACAAAAACACTCAGTTTTATCACAAAATTCCCCCCTTTGACTATACTTTGTCATTCAACATAACTGTTTTAGAATTTACAAATTCAACTATTTGATTAAGAGAGTAGAACTTGTTATATAAACTATTCTCTCTTGGTTTTATTATAATTATAGGTATTTCTAATATTTCACATGCCTTTATTTTTTCAAATAATCCTCCACTTTGTCCGCTGTCTTTGGAAACGACAACTTCGGCTTGGCTTTTTCTAAAATGTTCAAGATTTTTTTCCAAAGTGTATGGTCCAACATCTAAAATTAAATTTTCCATCTTTATACCTGCTTTCAAACATTTATCGATGGAATCTTTTGTAGGAATAATTCGCACATATATGTTTTTTCCACTCTTTATTAAATTTTCGAAAAAGTTTATTCTACCTGAACCTATACTCAAAAATATATTATTAAATTTTTGACAAGCTTCAGCCGCTAGTTCGAAAGAGTTAACTTCTATAGCTTTTAAGTATCCAGTTTCTATTTTTGGTCTTTCGTAGCGTAAAACTAAAATTTGATCTTGTAACTGCGCCAATATTGACTTTATATTCTCCGCAAATGGATGTGTACAGTCAATTATCATTTCAATTTTCTGATCTTTTACAAACTCAATGATATCATTTTCGTTTTTGAAGATTTTTTTCAGTACCTTTACTTTACATTTACTTTCCTTAAAAAATTTACTTGCCAAAGATTTTCCTAAGTCGGTTGTTGAGGTGACAATAACTATGTGATTATATTTGGAAAGCTCGCAAGCCAAGTTGTTACCGTCAGAAGTTCCCGAAAGTATTAGTAATTTCATACTTATCACCAATTATGTTTATTTTATAATACCTTGTTACTAAGACATAAGTTTTGTTATTGTTGTGTATTAATTTGGTATTCGATGGACAAACAATAATTGTACAATTCATGTTCACTGTTTCTTTATCAAAATCTCGAATATTGGTAATAATAATTCTTTCTCCCTCTCTATATGCATTCTCACAAATTACAACCAAAGTGTCTGGGGCTTTGTATTTTCTCAATATTTCAATTGCTTTTTCAAAATTATTTATACGTTTGGAACTTATGGGATTGTAGATAGCCAAGGTTATATCAAGTTTGGAAAAATTTTCCAAGCGCTTCTCAATTTCATCCCACGGAACGAGATAATCGGACAAGCTGATCGTTGCAAAATCTTGTGTTACTACACAACCTACCAAGTTAGAAACCGCTGTTGCACTTGTTACACCAGGAACTATTTCAAATTGCGCTTTTTCAAAATCTAT
>JBCNVJ010000255.1:0-1921 GCA_039630255.1 Fervidobacterium sp.
AAGTCTCCCAAGTATCAACTTCACGTGAGGACCGAAAACTAATGGTAAGAATCTTAAGCCAGTTTCAAGAATCAAGCTCGCTATCACATCCGCATCTGACAACTGCGCTTTTCTGATAGACTCCATAATTTTTCACACCCCGATTTAATTATAACATAGAAATTGCAAAAACACGATAAGAAAATCTGTATCTTACCAATACAACAAATCATACTACTTTCTACATTATCCTTAGAATTTCTAAAAATATCAATCTTTTCGTCTCCTAATTCGCTTTTTTGAAGTTTCTCTTGGTATTTTTTGCCTGTTTAGTAACGAGTGAAAATGCAAATTTCAATCGCAAGCTATTTTGTTACTTGCTTTCGCAAATTTGTTAAACGTTTCCAAACTTTGATAATTGTTATTCAAAATCATTGATAATAAATTATTTACGAATAGATCACGAAAAATCTGAAAGAAATTCAGGGAATTATTTTGAAATATGTGTTCACTTAATATTCTAAACTACGCTTTAAGTCTTACAAGTTTGCACATATATGCAAACGATATTACATCACCTTAAACCAAGAAGACTTTCATGATATAATCTTTATAAAAAGCATAACTTATCGGAGGTAATAATATGCCATACTATGGAAATTACGTCATAAAGGATTTGGGAGGTGTCGTAGTCGCTCAATCAAAATTATTCCTCAACTTTACAAACATAAAGCATTATTTCACAACAAGAAAAATAACATCTCAAGAAGTTCGATCATGCCTTTCCGAACTGAACATGGCCGTGAGCGATGAAAACTTTCCAAAGAATTTTGAACTTTTTTCAAAGGTATCAGGAATAGATCCCCACAAATGTGTATTTTCACATCAAGTACATGATAAAAACATAAAAGTTGTGACGTCAGAAGACATAGGACAACCGTACTGGAACAGAAAACTTAAAGATGTAGACGGATTAATAACCAACGAAAAAGGTCTATTCTTAGTCACCACATATGCTGACTGCATGCCCATTTTAGCTTATGACCCAGTTAATACAGTTGTTGGCGTTGCTCACTCAGGATGGCGCGGTACTTTAATCGAAATTGCGAAAGAATTAATACTGAAAATGAATACAGAATTCGGCTCGCAGCCGGAAGATATATTCGTCACCGTCGGACCATCAATAGGTCCCGAAAGTTTTGAGGTTGGTAAAGATGTTGCAACCGAGTTTTTCTTGAAATTTGGGCAGCAAGTAATCAGCGAACATCGCGATAAGATCTATGTTAACTTATGGAAAGCAATAGAGATAACTCTTAAATCCATCGGAGTAAAGCACATGGAGTTTTCTATGATCGATACATACAAATGCACAGAGCTGTTTTATTCGTATCGCAAAGAAAAAACGAAGAAACGTTTTGCAAACATAATAGGAATCGAGTGATGAACTAAAAGCCTCTCCAAACATCACAATTTAATCAGCTTTACTCCATTTTTAGGTATTTCTATATTGTTAATAACAACATTAGATAGCTTTACAGTTACTCTTTTATCTATTGGTTCTATGTTCATTATAAGCAGATACTGACTGTCATTCGACAAAAGGAATGGATAGACACCTACAACTGTTTCCGCATCTTCATATTCCACAATAACTTCACATTTAGGTTCTACACCCATGAGTGATAAAATCATTTTGAAGAGCACCGGATCACAGTTAAAGTGGGTTGTTAATAACAATGTATTTCTATCTCTTAGATACAAGCCACAGGCACTATCACTTTGGGTAACAAAGGCTAACGGTAAAGCATTACCCTCATCCCAAATAACTTGTCTTGCCCAATCCGTACGAAACTCAGCAAAAGAACATAAATAAGTCGGTGAAATTGAAAGAAAAAACTTATGTGAAGAAAAGTATTCCTTACCGGGTTTCACTTTTAAGTAA
>JBCNVJ010000256.1:0-5018 GCA_039630255.1 Fervidobacterium sp.
CATCGATGGGTTGATATTTCACAATACGATTTTGGCGTATGCGTGATAAACAACGGAAAATATGGTCACAAAGTTAACGGCTCAACGATAGAAATGTCACTGATAAAAGCAGGTATATATCCCGACTTCTTTGCCGATGAAGGATACCACGAATTAACTTACTCTGTGTATCTACACGGCAAATGTGATGTAAAGGATTTTTATAAGAAGGCAGAAAAACTAAATAACAAGATAAAAGTATTTTTTGGTTTACCGAAAGATATAAAATATAGTCTTGAGATTCAACCGGATCATTTTAAAATTCTTTCTTTAAAAAACACACAAGACAAAATATATTTAAGATTACTTGAAAATATCGGAAGTACAACAAATGCAAAAATAAAAATAAATGGAAAAATTAATGCAGCCTACTTAGTAGATGTATTAGAAAATCGATGGAAAAAGTTGGATTTGTTTAAAAACACAATTATCTTGGAGTTCAAACCTTTCAAATTTCACACAATAGAATTGGAGAAGTAATTCCCAAACAACAAAGGTCGAACCAACATTTAACCCTCTTGAAAAATTTTAAGCATATGGTATTATATTCTACGGCATTGCGCATGGTCTCTGAAAAATTGTAACAATAATAAACACACATGAAACATTGACAAAACTACACAGATCAGTTATAATAACTAACGCATACACGAGCCAACGTAGCTCAACCGGCTAGAGCGGCTGACTTGTAATCAGCAGGTTGAGGGTTCAAGTCCCTCCGTTGGCTCCAAGCCCTAAGTCATCATAGGGATGAGTGGTGAGGTGCCCGAGTGGCCAAAGGGGGCGGACTGTAAATCCGCTGGCAGAATGCCTTCGAAGGTTCAAATCCTTCCCTCACCACCAAATATTTTTATAGCAGGAGGCTGAAAAGATGCGAGTTCAGATAGGACTCAAATGTGAAGAATGTGGGAACAGAAATTACTACACAACTAAAGAAAAAAGTAAAAAGGATAAACTAAGACTTAGAAAATACTGTCCAAAATGCAATAAACACACGTTTCATGCTGAAACAAAAGTGTAATAACTAAAAAAATATTTTTTGCAGGGGCGTAGCTCAATTGGCAGAGCACCGGTCTCCAAAATCGGGTGTTGCGGGTTCAAGTCCTGCCGCCCCTGCCAATTTTTATAGTTATACGTGCAATCTATATTGTTATTACAAAAATCAAGTATGGCATATATTATCTTTTCGGTTGCGTTTTCCAAGCTTAAACATATAGGGGTGAATGTTGTGATTGAAAAACTCAAGAAATTCTTTGCGGAGGTAAAATCTGAAGCTAAGAAGACAGCTTGGCCAAACAGAGAAGAACTCCTTGCATCTACAGGAGTTGTTTTATTTATATTAGGAGTTTCTGCTGTTTATTTATTCCTTGTTGATTTGCTTTTCTCTGGCACGCTCGGTGCTCTGCTTCAGAGATTTTGAGGTGACTAAAAAATGAAAAGAGAATGGTTTATAATTCATACCATTACCGGGTATGAAAACAAGGTGAAAGAAAACCTTGAGGCAAAGATAAAAGCCCAAGGTTATGATCATCTTGTATCACGTGTGGTTGTATTAGAAGAAACTGTTATAGATACTTCTTCGAAATCTTTGGAAAGACACATTGTAAGTCACGAAGCGAAACTCCATGTTTCAAATGGTAAAGATGTAGAGAAAGGTAATTTGCTGGCCGAAGAACCAGCGATCAGAGTTAGACGTGATGGAGTTATATCAGATGTTTACAATGCTAGAAGAATAGTTATAGAAACTTCAGACAAAAAATTTTCAAAAACTTACATTATTCCTGAATCAGCTAAACCTGTGAGTGGTTTAAGAATAGGTTCAAACGTTTTTCAAGGAACATTCCTCGCAGCAAACGATGAATATATATGTGATTTAGACGGAAGAGTCATAACGAACGAAAGGGTTAAAAAAATAATTGTCAGAACACCTCTTGGTGATGAAGATGTATATGTTGTGCACATAGACGTATACAATCCTTCTGTAGGAAAAAAAGGTGTACAGCTTCGAGCTGGGCAAATATTAGCTGAAAGTAAAAAGATATTTGCAAAAAGCACAGGCAGAGTCAGCATAGTTGATTTTACCACGCGGAAGGAAATTATTGTTCAAAAAACCAAAAAAAAGAAACTTTATCCAGGTTATTTGTTTGTTGAAATGATCATGAACGATCACACCTGGGAATTTGTTAGAGGAACACCTTTTGTTATGGGATTCGTTTCCGCAGGTGGAAGACCGCTTGCACTGAAACCTGAAGAAGTGCACTATGTACTAAGATTAGCAGGTATAGAAGAAACCCCACAAGTAAAAGTACAAGCTACAAAAGTTGAACTTGAAATTCAACCAGGTGATGGTGTTAAAATCATTACCGGCCCATTTGAAGGGTTTACTGGAGTTGTAAAAGAAGTTGATGAAGAAAAACAAGAACTCAAAGTTAGTGTCACAATATTTGGAAGAGAAACTCCCGTTACAGTACATCTAAGTGAAGTAGAAAAAATATAGAATAACCTACATTTAAAGCGAGATTTGCTTATTTAGTGGGAGGGCAAAAGCCCGAAAACACACCACAAAAGGAGGTAAGTTTGGTATGGCTAAGAAAGTTGTTGCACAAGTCAGACTTGTGCTCGAAGCCGGAAAAGCAACACCTGCTCCTCCAGTTGGACCAGCACTTGGTCAAAGAGGAGTAAACTTGATGGAATTTTGTAAAAAGTTCAACGCTGTAACAGCCGACAAAGCTGGATTGCTTATTCCAGTTATTGTAACAGTTTACGATGATAGGTCATTTACATTTATTACAAAAACTCCTCCTGCAAGCTTCTTGCTCAAGAAAGCGGCAAAGATAAACTCTGGTTCAAGTGAGCCAAAAAGGAAAGTAGCAGGAAAAGTAACAAAAGCTCAAATCAAAGAAATAGCAGAACTCAAAATGCAAGATCTCAACGCCAATGACCTCGATGCTGCAATGAAAATAATAGAAGGAACAGCACGCAGCATGGGTCTGGAAGTTGTAGACTGAAGCGGAAGGGAGGAGGCTTAGAATATGCCTAAACACTCCAAAAGGTATAATGAAATAAGAAAACTTGTGGATAGAGAAAAGGCATACACACTTGATGAAGCAGTGGAACTTGTTAAGAAAGTTTCGACAGCAAAATTCGATGAAACTGTAGAATTTCATATAAAAACGAACATTGACTACAGGAAAAGTGAACAAAATATAAGAAGCACGATCTCGTTACCACATGGAACTGGTAAAACCGTAAGAGTTCTTGTTTTCGCAAAAGGAGAAAAAGCAGAGGAAGCAAAAAACGCAGGAGCAGATTATATTGGCGCAGAAGAACTTGCCGATAAGATAGCCAATGAAGGTTTTGTCGACTTTGACGTAGCAATCGCTACACCGGATATGATGAAAGTAATTGGAAAACTTGGAAAAATACTTGGTCCAAGGGGACTTATGCCAAACCCAAAAACAGGTACTGTTACGGAGGACATTGCAGCAACTGTATCAGAATTCAAAAAAGGTAAAGTTGAGGTAAGAACAGATAAGACAGGAAACCTTCATTTCCCAGTTGGAAAAGCTTCATTTGACACCACCAAACTGAAAGAGAACATAAAATCAGCCTATGAACAAGTACTTGCATTAAGACCTGCTGGTGTTAAGGGACAGTTCATCAAAAAGGCTGTCATCGCATCAACAATGGGACCTGGAATAAAACTTGACTTAAGTACAATAGCAGAAGGAAAGAAATAAAAAGCTGTGCAAAAAACCCCAGTGTAAACTGGGGTTTTTTTATCTAACGAACAAGTCTCATAAAATTATTCTCTTTATTTGTCAAAATTATCGACAAATATTAAAACAAGATTTTTAGTGTAAGCGTACTTATAAAGAAGTATTTAGCAAATTAATAAATTTTTCTTCCTACCTTCATAAACCTTGCCCCCCTCTTTCAAAAAAGTGTAGCTTTTTTTGTAGCATTTCATCACAAATCTGAGAAAAATAAATATACCATCTATATAATTGCAATACCTTATGTAAACGTGATATAATTATATACGAAATATAGAAATTCTTTATCTTTCAGTTCAAATTTGGGGGGATGGTAGTGTGGATAAAATTTTTCAAAAACAACCTATGATGAGAAAGATGCTTATAGCTCTTTTGCCCGTGTTTGTCTTTTCTGTGCTTGCATATGGTTTTAGACCTATATGGCTTGGTATCTGGGTCTTTGCTACAGGGATATTCATTGAATATCTTTTCGAAAAAAATAAGAAAAAGCTGGTTAGTGAAGCTGCACTTGTCACCTGTATGCTGTATCTTCTTTCCCTACCTCCAAACACACCATTCTGGGTAGCAATTATCGGTATTGCTTTCGGTATAGCATTTGGAAAAGAAGTCTACGGTGGATTTGGTAGAAATGTTTTTAATCCGGCTATAGTTGGTAGGTTATTTGTTTACATAACATTTCCATCATTTTTGACAATGGGCTGGGTAAAACCTTCACTCTTCGGTACAGATGTCGTAAATTCTGCAACACCTCTTGCATTGCTACGAGACCAGCAAAATGTCAAGTTTTTAGATCTTTTGTTGGGTTGGCGCGCCGGTTCACTTGGTGAAGCTCCAGTTTTAATAATAATCCTCTCAGCAATCTATTTACTTGTCACTAAGACAGCAAGCTGGAGATTGATGGTTTCAACTTATGTCTCAGCAAGTGCTTTAACATTTATGCTGGACATTTTGAAAGTTCCAAAGGCATTGCCAACATTACCTGCAATGCTCTCTGGAAGTTTGATTTTTATAACTGTATTCATGGCTACAGAACCGATAACAGCCCCGAAAAAAATAAGATCACAATGGGTGTATGGGATTATAATCGGTTTAACAGGAATTCTAATAAGGACTTTCTCACTTTTTCCGGAAGGATGGAGTTTTGCGGTTCTGATTGGTAACACTTTTGCTCCATTGCTTGATGAAATCTTGCAGGACAAAAAG
>JBCNVJ010000257.1:0-5467 GCA_039630255.1 Fervidobacterium sp.
TAAAGCGCAAAATGTTACATCACATGAAAGATGGAATATTTATTCAGCTTTTCCGCAGGTAAAAGATCAAGATGTAACTACGGAAACTACAAAAACTGAGAGTGTGATCGAATCAGAAAAAAAAGATAATGCTAACGATGAAATTTTTTTCACTAAAGCACGCACAAATGAAAAAATCATATTTATTACTATCGACGATGGTCCAGGAAATTACACTCCGCAGATATTAGATTTGCTTAAAGAATATAATATAAAAGCAATCTTTTTTGTGTCTGGAGACACCGTCTTGGGTTACCAAGAACACTTGAAAAGAGAATACGAGGAAGGACATTCGATAGGTTCGCACACTTATTGCCATAGATCATATTATAAATTACAAAAAACAGCTGATTTAGAAATTCTTAAGCAGACTTTGAGAAGTGATATAGAAAAAACCGAAGAGAATATAAAGAAAATAATCCCAGAGATAAAAATAAGATATCTCAGAATGCCGGAAGGATATTCTAAGGACTGGGTTAAGGAAATTGCCAAAGAATATGGCTATAAAATAATCAATTGGACAGCTGGTTATGACTGGTTACAGGAACCTGTCGAACAAACTATCGAAAGATACAAAAAATCTTTGAAGCCAGGTGGTATTTATCTATTTCACGATGGCAAAGATAGGGGTTTGAAGACAATTAAAATATTGTCAGAGCTTATTCCCTATGCATTATCGCAAGGTTACAAATTTGGTGATCCGAAAGATTATTTTTAGCTTTCGCTATTATAGAAAATTTGAAAATTCACCATTTTCTGCTTGTATGGCAACATCGAGTAATATATTTATATAATCTTTCCACAATTTGGCAACATACATTCTTGTATAACCTTGCGTATCACATTTTTCATCCAACTTTGGTATAAGCATTCGGCAACTTTCCGGTCTGTTTTCAAAATTCAGTTCACAACCAGACTCGGTTAGAAATGTGCATATTCCATTGTAAGTATGATCAAAAACAACATTTTCAAAACCTTTGACAGCAGGTCTTACAAAGTAAAGATTATTCTCTTGATTTATCCAATCCACAGCCCATCTACCTGAAGTAAGGGCATTCAATAAATTTTCTCTTAACTTTTCAAGATCCGGTGCTCCGAAGTCTTCTGGAGTGGCTGGTCCAGGAAATGTTTTACAACACTTTCCACCACAGACTTTGCAAATATTATATATCTCGATACCTTTCTTCATATTCGTGTTTACCTCCATATTGGTTGTGCAAAAATTGTACAAAAAATGTGAGGTGAAGTTGTGAAAATATTTATTCCAGATAAGTACCATTACATGCCATCTAAGAAAATATTTCTTGCACGAACTGGTGTACGCTACAAAAGCGCACTGAATGATGAGAAATTGATGGAAATTGTAAATAGAGTATATCTGATTGGACTTTCAAATGTTGCCCCTGTTGTGTATTGGGATGTATTTTACAAAGATAGTATACCAAACGATGCAATACCTGAGAAGTTTTCAGACTACAAAAAATTCATTATCTGTGCCTCAACACTTGGTGACAAATTTGATTTGGTAGTTGACAAGCTTTCCGAAGAGTCAACTATGATGGGTATGTTACTTGATGCGTGGGGTAGTGAAGCACTTGAAACTTTAAATGAGTACTTTCAGCTCGATTATTTGCAGAGTTTTTCAATTAAGACAAGTATGAGATTTTCTCCCGGATACGGTGACTTAGATATAACAGTGAACAGCATTTACGTACAGCTTCTTGACATCGAAGAAAAAGTCAAGGTTAACAGATTTGGTATAATGCTCCCACGAAAAACTACAACTTTTATTGCTGGCATTAATGATTAACTCTTTGTGAAATCACATTACAATCTGGACATCCGTTGTGTTCAAATTGTAAAGTAACATGATTTATACCAAAATCGTGCAAAATCTTCTCGATACCTTTTTGAACAACCATAGTTGTGCTTATATTCATATCTGTTTTCAAATTGACGTGTGCTTCAAAGAAAACAATATTATCATCAAGATTCCATATGTGAATATGATGAACGTTTTCCACTTCTGGAATATTTCTAATTTTTTCAACAACCTCATCTATGTTTATATCTTCTGGAGATGACTGCATCAAAATCCTCAAAGTTTTTAGGAACATTTCAACACTTTCTTTTCCAATGTAAAAAGCAATTCCTATAGTTAGAATGGAATCTATCCTATAAAGCTTAAGATAATGAACCATCACTGAACCAAGTATCACTGCTATGGAAGAAAGAGAATCCGAAAGCATGTGTAAGTATGAAGATCTTATATTAATATCTTTGCTGGAATGGGGTTTCAAAAGCAGCATGCTTAAAACATTGGAAAAAAGACCAATTGTTCCAATAACCAAAACGATTTTTGTATTTATTATTTGTGGACTTATAAGTCGCTCAATGGCTTCTTTAATTAAAAAAACAACGATAATCATCAACGTTGTTGAGTTTATAAATGCCGCTAAGACCTTTGCCCTCTTGTAACCAAATGTGTTTCTTTCATTTGCTGACTTCTTAGATATTTTGTGTGCAAAGTAACTTATGATTATTGAAGAAACATCACTAAGATTGTGCATAGAATCGGAAAGCAACGCAAGACTACGTGATATTAAACCACCAAAAAATTCCGATCCCGTTATCAAGAGATTAAGTAAAACAACATACAAGATCTTGGAACCTGTTAAAGCATGAGTTTCGTGTTGATGAATGTTTTCGTTGTGAACGTGGCAATTACCTGACCTTTTCATAAATTTCGACTCCCTTTTAGCAAAGAATAAAAATTCTTTTATCCGTGCCTTTGATGTTCTATAGCCTGGTCAATTATCCGCACCACGTGTTCATCATCCAAAGAATACAGGACCTTTTTTCCAACTTTCCTATACCTCACTACCCTACCTTGTCTCAAAATTCTCAGCTGATGAGATACTGCAGATTGGGAAATTCCTAAGTTTTTAGATAGCTCTGAAACGCTTTGTTCAGATTCTTTTAGACAAATAATTATCTTCAGCCTTGTTGGATCAGAAAACAAGGAAAAGAACTCTGATACATCGCTCAAGTCTTTGTTCTGTTCAAAAAACAAAAATATCACCCCCTACATTCACTTGTCAAGTTTATTATTGAACATATCAGCATATATTCATGTATAATTATAACCCACAACTTAGGCTGTTGTCAACTGAGAAATTAGATATATAATATATTCAAAAACTTGGAAAATTTGAGAGCTTGTAAAACAAGGGGGGCGATCGGATTTGACAAGAGAAGAATTCTCAGAAATTGTTGGAAATCGAGTGCTTTTCTTAGATGGTGCGTATGGAACTGAGCTATTCAAAAGGGGATACGTTAAAGGCAAAGAACCAATAGAGATTTTAAATTTGAAAAACCCAGATGCTGTGTTAGAGTTACAAGCTGAGTATGCAAAAGCTGGTGTTGACTTTCTTTTGACTAATACCTTCAGTGCTAATAGGCATAAGTTGAGAAAGCTTGGTTATGAAGATATATTTCGTGGGATCAATGTACAAGCTGTAAAGATAGCAAAACAGGCCGCAAATAGTTCCAAGAAAAGGGTTTACATACTTGGAGATGTATCATCTGTTGGAGAAATGCTTGAGCCGATTGGCGAGCTTAACTCACGATATGTTTATGAAATTTTTAAAGAACAGATAAGTTTACTTGTTGAGTCTGGTGTGGATGGAATAATAATAGAGACGATGACTGATATAAAAGAATTAAAGTTAGCTTATTTGGCGGCAAGAGAAGTTTCCAGTGATATACCCATCCTCGTTAGCATGACTTTTGAAGAAAACGGTGTTTCTGTAACAGGAACAAGTTTAGAATTATACGTAGCACTTTTCAACGATTTGGATGTTGATGCGATTGGGATAAATTGTACCATAACACCGGACAAAATGACTTCTTTGGTAAAAAAGCTGTCACTTTTTTCGAAAAAACCAATATTTGCCGAACCAAATGCGGGAAAACCAACACTTTCTGCTGATGGAAGACTTACTTACAGGACCACTCCAGAAGAATTCGCCATGCATATTGAAGATTATGTAGAGCTTGGTGCTAACATCGTTGGAGGATGCTGTGGAACGGCACCTGAACATATAAAATATATGATTAAATTCATCGGTGAGCAAAAGCCACGTAAAAGAGAAACTCAAGAAATGAATGTAGTAACTAGCAGAACTTATATGTCAAATATCTCTCCTTTCTTAATAATAGGTGAACGAATAAACGCAGCAGCAAAAAAGAAGCTCCATTCACAGATAAAAGAATATAACTTTGAAAATATTATAAAATTGGCAAAAGATCAAGAAAAAGAAGGTGCTCAAGTGCTTGATATCAACCTTGGACTTGAGAGTGTGCTTACGGATGAGCACTTTAGGAAAGTTGTTCTTGAACTTGATAGAATAGTAAGTTTGCCATTGTCACTTGATATACAATTCAATCATTTTCTTGAATCGGCTTTGTTCGAATATCCTGGCAGGGCTATTCTTAACTCTTCAAAAGCAAATGTCAAAGAACTTGATGAAAAGATTAAGCTTTTAAAAAAATACGGTGGTGTGTTGATAATACTTGCAATGGATAGTAAAATCCCAGAAACTGCTGTTGAGCGCTACAATATAGGAAAAGAGGCTGTTGAGTACGTAGAATTACAAGGAATAGATCGCTCAAGGATATTCGTTGATCCTCTTGTTTTACCAATTGGTGCAAATCAAGACTACAATATAACCCTCGAGACTATAAAGCTATTGTCGAAGGAAAATATACAGACATCAATAGGACTTTCAAATTTTAGTTTTGGTATGCCAAATCGAGAACAATTAAATGCCTCGTTTTTGGTGCTTGCCATGCACTTTGGATTATCAGCAGCGATACTTAACACAGCAGAAATAACAACTATGAATGTACTTAATGGAATGAAAAAGATATTAAAAAAAGAGTCAGTGAACGTAAACACAGATACAACAAACAACGAGCTTGTTAGATTGTTATTGTCTGGTGATATAGTGAATTCTGAGAAGTATATTATGAACTATCTATCAACGATGAAACCAGTCGAAATAGCGCAAACAGTACTTACAAACGCAATGGAAGAAATAGGAAATTTGTACGCACAAAACAAAATATTCTTGCCCCATTTGATACTCGCGGCAGAAACAGTTAAACCCATATTCGATAAGTTACTTAGCATGATAGAAGACAAAGAAACTATAAAACTTGGAAGAGTGCTGTTAGCAACAGTAGAAGGGGATATACATGATATCGGTAAAAAGATAGTAGCTACCATCCTTGAAAGTGCAGGTTTTGAAGTAATAGACATAGGCAAAGATGTACCAGCTGATACTATTCTTAAAAGGCAAAGGAATTAAAGCCAGACATAGTTGGACTATCAGCGATGATGACAACAACAGTTCTTCAAGTTGGT
>JBCNVJ010000258.1:0-4089 GCA_039630255.1 Fervidobacterium sp.
TTGCCGATATGATAGGATTCGGACTTGTAATACCTCTTTTACCATATTATGCAAAACAATTTCATGCGAGTGATATTATAATAGGTTTTTTGACAATGATTTATCCGGTAGGACAACTGTTTGCTGCTCCATTGATTGGTAGGTTATCTGACAAGTTTGGCAGGAAGATAGCGCTTATCCTGAGCGTAGGAGGAACTTTTTTCTCACTTTTGCTCTTAGGATTTGCGAAGTCTTTAGTTTTAATATTTACTTCGCGACTTGTTGATGGTTTGACTGGTGGGAATATAACAGTTGCTCAATCTTATATAAGTGATTTTACAGATGAAAAATCACGTTCCAAAAGTCTTGGGATAGTTGGTGCAGCCTTTGGCTTAGGATTTATACTCGGTCCTGCCTTAGGTGGATTTTTAAGTAAATGGGGATTATCTGTACCAGCGTTTTTTGCAGCCGGATTATCTTTTGTGAATCTTACAAACATAATCTTCTTGCTTCCAGATTCAAAACCATCACTTAACCCAAAACAAGTGCCATATACATTTGAAGAACTGAAAAAAACATTTTCACAAAAAACTGTTTCGAATTTGCTTTTAACAAAGTTTTTTTATTCCTTGGGCTTTACGATGTTTGAATCTTCCTTTGCACTTTTTTCAATGCGAAGATTTAACCTTGCTATTTCTCAAACAAGCTTTATCTTGACTTATTTAGGTATTATAATCGTGACTGTACAAGGTTTTTTGGTTGGAAAAATCAGTAAGAAGTTTACTGAATACAAATTAGTAAAATTTTTATTTCCCATATCGACAGTACTATTAACTATTTACTCTTTCTCAAAAAATATACCAACTTTATTGATTATTTTAACACCACTTTCAATTTCTTCTGCTTTAGTTGGTGTTTCATTAACCTCTCTTTCCACAAAAGTAGTTTCTAAGGATCGATTGGGTGGAGTACTTGGAATATTTAACTCAGTTGATAGTTTAACCAGAATATTCAGCCCTTTGTTCGGTGCAATTGTTATACAATTTTTTGGTCCGAATTATTTGGGAATAGTTATAGGTACTTTTTTAGCTATAGGTTATTTAATATTTTCTCTCAAATTCAATAGTAACTTTGTTAAAAGTAAAGAAATTGTGCCGGAGTCAAATTAATTTTGTAAAAGGAGATCATGGAGAAAAAGGTAGTCTTATTGCATAACTTTGAAGAACAAGACATCTACCACACTCACCAGCCTTGAATGAACTGTAGAGGCATTATTAAAGGAACTCAACAAAGAACACGAAGAATTCAAAAAGCTAAAAGAATGACGACAAATAAAAAAACCAAAGCGGGTATTTAACCCGCTTTGGTTCATTTTTGGATTTTAATCAGTACGTAAGAGCCTTGTATGCATCTATTAATCCATAACCAACATATTTGTTCCAACCAGATGAATAGGTGTAACCGGGTATTTTATAAGCAGTCTGGATTAATCTTGATCTGATTGATTCGGGTGTAGTGTAACCTCTTGCGTATAACATAGCGGCGACTGCTGCTACGTGTGGAGTTGCCATTGAAGTGCCTTGCATGAACATGTAAGTATCCTTATTTGTAGGTGTCCACGTAGTACTTAGCACACCATCAGCATAGCCATCGCCATTTTGGTCAACACTTGTATCGCCACCTGGTGCTACTATATCAAGGTAATGAGTAACGTTCATTTTTCGATATGGATCATAATATGTCGTATAATTATAGTTTGAATATGGAGCACGTTTGTTATCGTATCTTGTCGCACCAACTGCTATTGTTTCAACATATGCTGCAGGGTAGGATAAAGAAGATCTATTTTCGTTTCCAGCTGCACAAACCATCGTAATATTCTTTGAGTATGCATATTTTACTGCATCCATAAGTACCTGCGCACCACTTCCGCCAAGACTCATGCTGATTATTTTTGCACCATTATCTGCTGCCCATCTGATACCAGCTGCAACATTATCAAGCGTACCAGAGCCATCAGCACCCAACACTCTTATTGGCATAATTTTTATACCGTAACCACCCCAATTTACACCAGCTACTCCAAGGCTGTTGTTTGTAAGTGCTGCGATGGTTCCTATACAGTGTGTACCATGACTTGCATCTAGGGCAGGATCGGTAGGATTGTTGTCACCATCTACAAAATCTCTACCAGTTACAAAAATTCCTTGTAAATCTGGGTGTGTAAAGCTAACCCCTGTATCTATAACAGCGACAACTACGTTTGCAGCTTTCATTACATCCCAAGCTTGTGGCAATTTGATGTTCACATAATGCCATTGATATCTATAGTATGTATCATTTGGTGTTGCTAAAGCTTTGTAAATGTAATTCTTGTCAACGGATTTGACTCCGGGTAAACCATAAAGAAGTTCTGGTTTTTCTGTTTTAACGGTCACTATCTGAATATCGGAAAAACTGTGCGTTCTTACGACTTGAACATTAGGTGTACTCATTAATGCTTTGATACTGTTTTCTGAATTTTCAATTTGTACCACGTATTCTCCGGGCACATAATCTGCTTCGGTTCCAGAAATTCCAATCTTGTCAGAAACTTCGAATCTTTCTTTTGGCTCAAACATCTTAGGCTCAAAGGAATTTGTACAGCTGTACAGTACAAGTAACGTGGCAACAATCAGCAAGATAAACGTTGAAAGTCTTTTCATCCCCTTTTCCCTCCTTGCGAAGAGATTGATAAGCATATTTTATACAAAACATAGGTTACATATCAATAGTATTAAGATAAATTTATGTAACATTTATATTTGTTTACTATGGTAAAACCAACTTTGAAAGCTTCTTATTTGTTAACTTTTTTCATTATTGAATCTATTTTTTGATACAAATGTCCGAGAGAATTCCAGATTCTTTTGTATATTTTGTCGTAGTATTCTTTATAAATGTAGTGATTTTCATAATTGGGATAGAATATTTTGGTAGTGTGGACCATATTTGTAATGGCTTCTTCAAAAGAGCTATAGCAACTCAATCCTACAAATCCAGCAATAGCTGCCCCAAGTGCAGAGGTTTCGTTTGTTTGAACTTTGTATGTTGGGATCCCAAACATATCTGCCGTTATTTGAGCTATCTCGTCACTGTTTGATCCTCCACCTGAAAGACCTATTTTCTTCACTCTTACTTTTGTTTTTCTTTGAATGTTTTCCAGCCCCTCAAAAAGTGCATAATTTATACCTTCTATAATAGCTCTATAAATGTGGATCCTGGTGTGTTTATCGGAAAATCCGATAATTGCACCCCTGGAAAATGGCTTATCGAGTCCCGCCGTCCATGTTGGTTGTAACATCAGCCCTTCACTTCCAATAGGTACGTTTTTCAATTTTTGATTCAGTAACGCTTCCACACTAAGCCCTAGTTTTTGAGCTTCTCTTGCTTCATCATGAGCAATTTCCTTCTTAAACCAAGAAATTAACCAATATCCCCTAAATACACCTATTTCTGGGTTATATCTTCCTGGTAATACAGACGGATAAGATGGCATAAACGGTATGGGTTCTATGTATTGTTCAACAGTTGTTTGTATCGTAGCTGTTGTACCAAGGCTTATGCTTGCAATCTCCGGTGATATGCACCCAACTGCAAGTGTTTCACACTGTTTGTCAGCTCCAGCTGCAATGACTGGCAATCCTTGTTTTAATCCTGTTTGTTCAGACGCTTGTTTGGTAATGTATCCCAAGATATTAGTTGGTTCAACAAGTTTGGGAAGTTTTTCCCTTTCGATTCCGAAGAGTCGCCATTTAAAATGCTTTGGATTGCTTATCCATTCTCTCTTTTTGTAATCAAATGGTATATAACCTACTTGGGAGGCTTTTGAATCAACAAATTCACCAACAAGTTTGTAAGTAAGATAACCTGATAACAACAAATATTTGTATACTTTTTCCCATACCATAGACTCACTTTGTTTTAGATAATTAGCTTTACTTCTTCGCCATGCCATGTACGCCGCTTGTTTCATTCCAGTTAGCGAAAATGCTATATGTTCGAGAAGAGTCAGATTGGGTTTACCTTTGGCCTCTCTTTCGTCAAGCCAAATGAAAGCATCTCTTAATG
>JBCNVJ010000259.1:0-27242 GCA_039630255.1 Fervidobacterium sp.
GTAGGTTGATTTGCTGTCCATACAGTGAATATATTCATTCCTTTATATGCCAGTGTGTGAACATAGTCTACTATTGATGTGAAAAGGTAAATTACACCAACATTGGAATTAAAAAAACAACCCCCCAAACTTAAATTTGAACTCAAATTCTTAATTGGGGGCTTATTTTTTTCTTTGAAGTTTTTCCGCAGTGATTGTTACTACATATTTTTGATTGTCTATTTCTACTTCGTATTCTAAAGTAAATGTATTTGGTAAGCCTCTAAGAATAGTTTCATCAATACTTTCCCAAAACATATTTTCAGCCATTAGTTGTGCTTTTTCTTGCCTAAGTGCTTCTTCGAGAATGCTTTTTTGTAATGGTATTGTTGCTGCAACAATGACAATAATTATTAGTAATATAACAATGGCTGATATTATCTCTGTGTAAAACATTTTATTTTCATCCTTCTTCGAGGAATTTTATAATTCCTTCAACAGCTTTTTTACCTGCACCCATTGCCGAAATTACTGTCGCGGAACCAGTGACTATGTCACCACCAGCGAAGATTTTCGGGTTACTCGTTTGTCCAAACTCGTTTGTCACAATATACCCATACTTGTTGGTTTTCAAATCTGGGAATTGACTAAGCAAGAATCTGTTTGCCTGTGTTCCTATGGCTTCAATGACAGTGTCTGCTTGTATTATAAAGTTACTATTTGGAATCTCCACAGGTCTTCTTCTTCCACTTTCATCCGGTAAGCCAAGCTCCATTCTGATACATTCAATAGCTATCAAGTTACCTAAGTCGTCTCCAAGGTATCTTATTGGAACTGCCAATGTGTAAAATTTAACACCCTCCTCTTTTGCATGCTGGATTTCATCTTTTCTTGCCGGCATCTCTGCTTCAGTTCTTCTGTAGACTATTGTTACGTCAGCACCAAGTCTTAAAGCACTTCTTGCTGCATCCATCGCAGTGTTACCACCACCAACTACAACTACTTTTTTTCCTACACGCACAGGAGTGTCGTATTCTGGAAATTTGTAAGCTTTCATAAGGTTTATTCTTGTTAGAAATTCATTAGCTGAGTAAACACCATTTAATTCACTACCTGGAATCCCCATGAATTTAGGTGTTCCAGCACCTACACCAACAAAGATTGTATCATAATATTCGATTATTTCTCTAACAGATATAGCATATCCGACTGGAATATTTTTAAAAAATCTTACACCAAGTGCTTCAAGGTCTTCAGTTTCTTTTTTGACTATGGATTTTGGCAACCTGAATTCTGGTATACCATAAGTTAACACACCACCAAATTCGTGTAATGCTTCGTATATATCAACATTGTAGCCGTACTTACCGAGTTCAGACGCAACTGTTAAACCTGCTGGTCCAGAACCAATTATTGCTATTTTCTTATTTTTTGTGATTTTTTGCTGCGGTGAAGTATTTGGC
Organism: Fervidobacterium sp.; assembly: GCA_039630255.1. GTDB lineage: Bacteria > Thermotogota > Thermotogae > Thermotogales > Fervidobacteriaceae > Fervidobacterium. The sequence continues at coordinate 1,443 of JBCNVJ010000259.1, forward strand.
ACTAAATTTTCGTGTTTAACTTTATTCTCATATGCCCAATCTGCGGCAAATCTTTCGAGTGCACCAATATTGATTGGTTTACTGATTTTATTTAGTACACATGCACCTTCACATTGAGTTTCTTGAGGACAAACACGTCCACATATGGCAGGTAGATAGTTGTATGATTTTAGTATTCTGTAAGATTTCTCAAAGTTTCCATTAGCAATTTCTTTAATGAATCCTGGGATGTTAATGCCAACAGGACAACCAGAGACGCAAGTGGGAATTTTACATTGCAAGCATCTTGATGCTTCTTGTTGGGCTAACTCAGGAGTGTACCCAAGTGATACTTCAGAAAAATTGGATTTTCTGATATCTGCAGGTTGTTCTGGGACATGAATTCTTTCCTTCACAGCCATGTAGGTTCACCAACTTCTCTTAGGTATTTTTCAAGTGATAGTTTTTCTTGCTGTTTGTATTGGTTAAGTCTTTTTATAAAACTATCCCAATCTACGTATCGACCATCAAATTCAGGTCCATCGACACACACGTATTTTATTTCCTCTAAGTTCTCTGTTTTTATAACAGTTCGACAACCACCGCACATACCAGTACCATCTATCATTATCGAATTTAGTGAAACCCATATTGGAATGTTATAAGTTTTGGCAACCTCACTTGAATATTTCATCATTAAAGCTGGACCAATTGACCAAATAATGTTGTAATTCTCACTACCAAGCTCTGTTTTCATGGCGTCTATCACAGTTCCTCTGTAACCTATAGAACCATCATCGGTTGTTAACACGAGTTTGTCAGCAAAGGTAAATTCATCTTTTAGTATTAGATCTTGAGCAGTTCTTGAACCTATAATAACAGTTATTCTGTTTTCCATATTTTTTAAAGCTTTTGCAATTGGTAACACAGCAGCTATGCCCACTCCACCACCAATTACTAGAACATTACCATAATGCTTAACTTCACTCGGTTTCCCAAGAGGTCCTACAACATCATAAAGTTTATCTTTTTCTTTCAAAGCACACAGTTCATATGTTGATTTCCCTACTGCCTTGACAACAATTCTAAGATCTTCTCCATTCACATCCACTATTGTTAATGGTATTCTTTCACCTTTTTCACTTGTTCTTACTATAACAAATTGACCGGGTTTGGCTTGTTTACTAATAAGGCTATTTTCTATCCAAAGTTCGTGTACACCGTACGACAATTTACGCTTAATTTTGATTATATTACTAATTTTCTCAACGGTCATTATTTATTCCTCCTAAGGAAGAGAAAAATTAAACTAAGATTCAATGTTTTAGATCAAACGGTTTTTTGTGCATCTATAAGCGCCAAGAATTCGTCGTTGGATCTGGTTTCTTTTAACTTTGAAATTATCAATTTCAAACCTTCTTCCTCTGCCATAGAACTTAACATGCGTCTGAGTATCCAAATTTTCTTTAAACTATTAGGTTCTAGCAAAAGCTCCTCTTTCCTTGTACCTGAAAGTGAAAGATTGATAGCAGGGAAGACTCTTTTATTTGCAAGCTGTCTTGAAAGCACAAGTTCCATGTTACCTGTCCCTTTGAACTCTTCAAATATTACTTCGTCCATTTTGGAACCAGTTTCTATTAGTGCTGTTGCAATTATTGTCAAACTTCCACCTTCACGTGTATTTCTTGCAGCTCCAAAAAAGTGTTTTGGTCTGTACAAAGCTGCAGGATCAACTCCGCCAGTTAATAGTTTGCCACTTGGCGGTACGGTTATGTTATATACCCTTCCAAGTCTTGTAAGACTATCAAGAAGCACTACGACGTGGTTTCCGTACTCAACAAGTCTTTTACACATCTCAAGCGTAAGTTCTGCTATTTTTATTTGCTTATCAGAAGGCATATCAAACGGGGCAGCTATGACTTTTGCATCTACAGATTCTTTTATATCAGTTACCTCTTCGGGACGTTCATCAATGAGGAGAACTATTCTAATTGTATCAGGATGGTTAGCTGCTATTCCATTTGCTATCTCTTTAAGTATAGTCGTTTTTCCTGTCTTTGGTGGAGCAACTATCATCCCTCGCTGTCCTCTTCCAATGGGTGCAAATAAATCTATTAGTCTTGTTGAATAAATGTCCTTTTCCGTTTCGAGTATGTATCGCTCTTTTGGATAATCTGGCGTGAGATTTTCGAAGTTTACCCTTTCGTCTGCAAACTCTGGAGGTTTATAATTTATCGCTTCAATTTTTATCATTGCATTAAATCGTTCGCCTTCTTTGGGTGGACGTATCACTCCAGAAACGATGTCTCCGGTGTTGAGGTTGAACTTTCTTATTTGCGACTGAGATACGTATATATCCTTTGGACCAGATAACATGGTCTCAAGACTTCTCAAAAAACCATAACCATCTGGAGCAATTTCAAGAACTCCTTCTCCAAAAAAATATCCTTCGGCTTTTGCCTTTGCCTCCAAGATTTCGAATATGAGATCTTGTTTTCTCATGCTTGTGTATCGTGGGATGTCGTATTTCCTTGCCAATTCGTACAATTCTCTCATGGTCATTTCTTCTAACTGTTTCATGCTTATACCTTCAGTCAAGTCAAATACACCTCCGGTAGTCCTAAAGCTACGTTTTATTTTGTTCTAAACAGTCTATCGCCGGCATCTCCCAATCCAGGAAGGATGTATCCATGGTCGTTAAGTTGTCTGTCAAGCGAGGCAGTGTATATATTCACGTCAGGATGGTTTTGATGGATAGCATTAACTCCTTCTGGAGAGGATATAAGAGAAATGAATGTGATCTGTCTACCACCGAGCTCTTTGACTTTTGTTATTGCATCGATGGCTGATACCCCTGTTGCAAGCATTGGATCAAGAATGAATATTTCGCTTTTGTCATGAAGTTTTGGAGTTTTAAAATAATAGTCAACTGCTTTTAGTGTGACTGGATCTCTGTAGATACCTATATGTCCAACTGAGGCGTTTGGCAATAGTTCAAGTATACCATCAACCATTCCTAACCCCGCTCTCAGTATAGGTATTACAACAATGTCTTTGTCGTTTATGTAGTATCCTTTCGTTTTTTCAAGAGGTGTTTCGACTTCAATTTCGTATACTTGAATGTGTCGTGTAGCCTCGTATGCGATAAGTAAAGTTATTTCCCTTAAGAGTTCTCTAAATTCTTTCGGACCTGTTTCTTTTTTTCTCATAAGTGTTAATTTATGCTTAATCAACGGATGTTCTACGATGTTTAGCACCTTTATCCCTCCACCTTGGTCAGTATTCCAAGTTCTCTTAATTGTTCTTCTATATCAAATTGCATTAGCTTAGGTATTATTAAGTCGAGATCTCCGTCAAGCACGGCTTGTAAATTGTAAATGGTTAAGTTAATTCTATGATCTGTTACCCTGTTTTGAGGAAAGTTGTAAGTTCTTATTTTTTCACTTCTTTCACCACTTCCAATTTGTGTTTTTCTTTGGAATGAAAGCTTCTCGTCTTGTTCTTTTCGTGCAAGTTCGTACAGTTTTGACCTTAGAACCATAAGAGCTTTTTCTTTGTTTTGGTGTTGCGAGCGCTCTGATTGACAAGTAACTACAATTCCAGTTGGAATGTGTGTTATTCTAATAGCCGACTCTGTTTTATTAACGTATTGTCCTCCTGCTCCAGATGCCCTATATGTATCTATCCTTATATCTTTTGGGTCTATGTAAACGTCAACATCTTTCATTTCAGGAAGAACTGCAACAGTTGCTGTTGAAGTGTGTATCCTTCCTCCAGACTCTGTTACGGGTATTCTTTGAACCCGATGGACCCCTCTTTCGTACTTCATGTAAGTTCCACTATTTTTCCCTTTAATTCTTACAATTACTTCTTTATAACCACCTAAATCCGATTTGCTTTCGTCTATGATTTCTGTAATCCAACCTTTTATTTCGGCATATCTCAAATACATTCTTAGTAAATCACCAGCAAACAGAGCAGCCTCTTCCCCACCAGTTCCCGCACGGATTTCGAGAAACACGTTCCTATCTCTAAATTCATCATCGGGAAGAAGTAGGGTGATTATTTCGTTTGAAATTTTTTCTATCTTTATGTCTAATTTAGCAATTTCGTCCTCACTACCAGGTTCCTCTTTCCAAAGTTCCTTTTCATCAAGTAGGTTAAAATACTCATTGATCAGTTCATCTATTTCTTTAAACTTCGTAAAATCTGCCGAGACTTTTATCATTTCCTTTATTTCCAGGTTCTCAGTCATTTTTTTCTCAAGCTCTTCAAGAGTTTTTCTTACCCAATCTTTTATATTTTCCATTAAATTCCTGTCCATCCGATCTTCTTAGCCACCTCCTCAGGGTTTCGAGCAAACGATATAACACTTTCCTTGGAAATTTCACCAGAAAAGTAAGCTTTCAAAAGTGCGTCGTCGAAAAGTATATTTCCTTGTTTCTGAGCTGTTTGCATTATACTTTCTATCTGGTGAATTTTACCTTCTCTTATAAGGTTTTTAACAGCAGTGTTTGCGACAAGCACTTCAACAATAGGAACCACACCCATGTTCTTTTTTGGAACTAGTCTTTGATAAACTACTCCAACGAGTGTGTTGGCAAGCTGAAGGGATATTTGCTTTTGTTGATGTGCGGGAAAAACGTCAACAATACGTTCTGGAGCTGTGGCAGCAGAGTTTGTGTGAAGTGTTGCAAAAACTAAATGTCCTGTTTCAGCAGCTGTTAACGCCATAGAAATTGTCTCCAAGTCTCTCATTTCTCCCACAAGTATGATGTCCGGATCTTGCCTTAAAGCATATTTTAACGCATCTGCAAATTCTTCAGTATCCCTTCCCACTTCACGCTGATGAATTAGTGAATTTTTATTTTCAAATACATATTCGATCGGGTCTTCGATTGTTATTATATGATATGCATATTTAGAATTGATGTAGTCTATCATTGCTGCAAGAGTTGTTGACTTTCCACTACCTGTTGGTCCAGTAACTATAATTAAACCTGTGTCTCTATCGCAAAACTCCTTGAGAATAGGTGGTAAGCCAAGTTCATCAAATGTGCGAATTTTTTTAGTTATAATTCTAAGCGCGATAGCTGGATTTCCTCTTTCGTAGTATAGATTGGCCCTTATTCTAACATCCTGAAAACCAAACGAGAAGTCCGTTTCCATGGAGTCCGTTGTTATTCCGTTTTCAGTAAGTAATTGTTCAATTGCTTGTCTTAATTCCACTTTTGTTATTGGTTGATATCCTTGAATTTTGGACAAAAAACCGTCTACACGTATGATGGGTGGATTATCCACCGAAAGATGAATATCGGTTGCCCTAAGATTTTTGGCTTTGCTTATTATCTCATATATGCTAATCATGTTAATTTCTACCCCCCTAAATTATTGTTTTTCAAAACTCCCTTCATCAAAAAGTAGCTTCAAGCGTTCGAGTATTGGGTCTGTTATTTCGTCTGAAAGTATAACCTCTACTTTCCTGTTTAATCCCGTTTTGTTTTTGTAAATCAAAGCAATCTCTTCACTTTTTTCACGGATAACCTCATAGCTAAATTGTTTTGATTTGTCAAAAACAATTTTTATTTTGTCTTCTTGCTCCAATACGTTCGCAAGAGACAATCCAACAAATATAGATAGGTCACCTTTCATCTTCAGCTCATCAAGTATTTCCTTGGTTACTGGTTTTACGATGTTTAACGTTTCAGAAGTTATAATTTCTTCCGTTTTCGATTCTTCTTCCAAATTATGCAAATTATCTGCTTCTTTTTTCTTTTCATCTTGTTGAATTTTAATTTCATTCTCTAAGGTTGATTTGTCAGTAGATTTTACATCGAATGTTTGACTAAAATTCAGAGCATCCCATTTATTCTCAGATTCTTTAAGTTCTTTATCCTTTTTGTTAGAAGCACTACCAAACTTATCTGCTATACTCAGAAACATTAATTTGGCAATCAATAATTTTTCTTCTGCAAATTTTATTTCTTTAAGAGCCTTGTAAAACTCTAAAGCAAGTTTTACATTTTGAGTTTCTGGGTCTTCAATTGTTTTTTCAATTAGTTGAGTGATAAAAATTTCAAAATCTCCTCGCTCGATGTATATTTCGTTTAAAATTTTTTCAATATTGGGCACGTCATTTTTTAAGATTGAATCTATAAAGTATCCAATAGTTTCTTCATCAACCAAGCCTAAGGCCTCTTCAACTATCTTTTCTGTAACCTCACCGGCAGCATATCTTACAACCTGCTCAAGAATTGAAAGGGCGTCTCTAAGTCCGCCAGCGGCCCTTTTTGCTATTTTGTACAGCGCTTTTTCGTCTATATCATAACCTTCTGCATCTGAAATCTTCCTCAACTGGTAAACTATATCTTGTTGGTAAATATTTCTGAATTCAAGTACATGGCATCTTGAGGTTATAGTTGGTGGAATTTTTTCAGGATTTGTTGTTGCCAATACAAAAACAACGTGTTGCGGTGGTTCTTCAAGGGTTTTTAAAAGCGCATTAAATGCTTCTTTTGTAAGCATGTGAACTTCGTCGATAATATATACCTTGTATTTCCCCATGACTGGTGAGAAGTTAACCCCATCTTTAATTTTTCTAATTTCATCTATTCCTCTATTCGATGCCGCATCAAGTTCTATGACATCAAGATGTGAGCCGTTGTCAATAGCCTTACACGAAGCGCATTCATTACATGGCTCACCATATTGATTTTTCTCACAATTTAAAGATTTGGCAAGAACTCGAGCTGTTGTAGTCTTACCAGTTCCTCTTGGACCAGCAAATATGTACGCATGGTTTACACTTTGTTTTTCCAAGGCATTTTTCAGTAATTTTTTTATGTGCTCCTGTCCTACTATATCAGAAAAATTTTTAGGTCTGTACTTTCTATACAATGCTTCCATTCGTTTCACCTCGTGTATTTCAGGTATTGTTGGGAAAATTGAAAGCAATGAAGAATTAGTATGGGAGAAATTATGCAAACTAATCAAAAAAGTGTTTCTTTTTTGATTATCTCAAGAATCTTTTGCACTGTTTCCTTTTCAAGAGGATCAAACCATAGGGCATTCTTAAATCGCCTTAAATAGATAAGTTGCCTTCGAGCGTAATGACGGGTGTTTCGTTTAATAAGATGAATAGCAGATTCTAAACTGTATAACCCTTCAAGATAACCTATTATTTCCCTGTATCCTATTGTTTTAAATGCTTCGATATTTTTATCGTACTTCTGAATTAATTGTTTTACCTCTTCTATCAGTCCATGTTCTATCATCTTTTCTGCTCTTGAGTTTATTTTCTCGTATAGTTTCTCCCTTTCCAAATTTAGAACTATCAACACAAAATCCTCACCTGTATTTTGATTTTGTAGCTCAGAGATCCTCTTTCCTGTCTTCAAGTAAACTTCAAGGGCTCTTATCGTTCTTTTTATATCTTGAGGATGAATCCTAATAGCTGCTTGTGGGTCAAACTCTTCTAACATCTTTCTTAATATACCAGGTTCTTGTTCGTTAAGTTTGTTTAGCTCTCTACGTATGTTCTCATCCCTTGGAACACCTTCGAAGAAACCTTTTACTATAGCATCAATGTACAAACCTGTTCCACCTACAAATATTGGAATTTTGCCGTTTGAGATGACTCTTTTTTCTACTTCTTTTGCTTGTTTTTGATATAAGAATGCATTAAAATAATCTGCTGGTTCGATGATATCTATCATATGGTGTTTTACAACCATCAGTTGGTATGGATCAGGCTTTGCTGTACCAATATCCATATATTTATAAATCTGTCTTGAATCCATAGATATGACTTCTATAGGCAGATAGTTTGACAACTCCACAACTAAATTTGTCTTTCCAACTCCTGTAGGTCCCGAAATGATAATTCTTTTCAATTTCCCCACTCTCTCTAAATCAATTTAGATATCCTGAGTCACTATTCTACTTTCAGCTCGATGTTAACATTATTGGCTTTCATATCGTTCTTTTCGGTGTATATGGTGGCATCGGAAGCAGTCATTTTAATGTTCTTATCTGGATCATTTATCACTACTGAACCAACAAGTATGAGTTCTCCTTTTTTCTTATCGTATTCGAATCTGTCAGCTACAGCTGTTACTTTACCCTTTGTTATACTTACACCACCTTTTTTTGTACCGCTGTATCTGTCATTTTCAAGATCAAAATTGAGAGTATCTGCAACTATGATTATTTTTTCATTACTTTTCGAATCGATTACAGTAACATTTGCATTTGTCATGGTTCCAGTTCGATTATCTAAATCGTAATTCATCTTGTCAGCGGTTGCACTACCACCATCAAAGCTAAATTCAGCTTTTACTGGTATGTCAACAACTTTCCATTTGTCGTTAACTTTTCTTACGTACATTTCTGATGCCTTAACACTAACCTTATCTTCTTCTATGTTAACAAATATACGTCCTTTATAGTATATGACATCACTCTTGGGTTCCACGTAATCAGCAGAAACACGTACGGTTTTGGATTTTGTTGCGGTGGTTTTTTGTGTAGTAGTTGTTGTTGTTGTTGTTTGAGAAGTAAGTACAACAAATAGTACCAATAATCCCAGGATGACAGTCAGTAACCTGATAACTCTTTTCATGAACTCCCCTCCTAAAAATAATTTAATATTTTTGGTTATTTAGTGGTTATTATTAAATCTAATAGTTTTAGTCCACAATCATAAAAGCGCTTACTGACAGTAGAAATATCCCTAAAATTTTTCAAGTTGACTTCCAGATAAACTTTTGCTTCCATACTTTTTTGCTTTACCAATTCAAAGGTCCTTGCAAATGTGGAAAGGAGAAGGTAGTCTGTAGCCCTCTGAGGGTAAAGAGATTTTTCCCAACTAAGATATATTATAACATCTCCATTGGGAATTCCAACTACCCAACTAAGAGATATGTAAGAATCTATAGGGGAAAAGTCCAACGGATAGGCTATCGCTTTTACAATTACTTCTTTTGAGCTTCCAAAAAGTTTTTCTTCTTTATTCTCAGTCAGATTATAGGCATATATGTCCAGATTTTCAAGACTTGTAATGTTAATTTCTGGTATCCACTTATCGGCAAACTCCATGAGTTTTTCTTTACTTGTTGCGAAATCAATTCGCTTTTGCATTTTTAACAACATGCTGAAGCTTTTTGAAAGCTCATTAAGAGATAAGGTTGATGCGCTTGGAAATGTTTTAAAACACTCTTCCCACATTCTTGCAATTATATTGTACGCGGTTTTTTTATTGTAAAGCCACAGTAACGCTGGGATGCATGAGAAGCCTGAGCAATTTATTTGGTAATCGTTAAATCCTGCTTCATCAAGTGCTTTGAGAAATCCTACAACTCCAAGGTATTGTACAACATCACCACCTAAGGAAATTTTCAAACTCATCTCTCCTTTTGAGTGCAGTGCTCATACCGATGTCGAACACTTCTTTGTATTTCTGAAACTCATCCCAGCTGTTCTTAATAGGATATTTGATAACAAATTCTGAGTTTGAAATTTCTTTTTGAAGAATCATGCTCTCTTTTAAGGAATCAATGTAAAGCATTAGTTCCATTTGAGTATCATAAGTTTTCTTTGTTTCTTCAAAAACACTTGCTACTATTTTTGTTGCTCCATAATTTCTCAGCTCAATAGTAGGCAGAGGCGAAAGTACTCCACCATCGAGCATTTTGCTGCCTGCTATGTAAGTTGGTTGAAACACACCTGGTACGGTACAGCTTGCAAGCACAGCGTCTACTAAATAGCCTTCGTTAATTACCATTGAACTCATGTTTTCAAAGTCAAAAACTACAACAATTGCAGGAATTTTGAGTTCAGAGAATTTTTTCCGTTCGTAAAGGCGTTTGAAAAATTGATAGTATTCATCAAGTGTAAATAATGATTCTTTAAGTATAAGTTCAAGGCTAGAAAATCTCGATCTTGATACGCTATTGGATTTCAAGAAATATTCTATGTTTTCTGAAAGAACACTATACACCTTATCTGAGTTCTCGTAAATAGAGTACAATGTTCCAACAACCGCTCCAAAAGATGAACCTGCAAGAACGTCTGGTTTTTGATTACATATATCAAACAATTTTAAAGTTGCAATGTGAGCAAAACCTTTGACACCACCAGCTTGTAATGCAACTCCTATCATATCTTGCTCCTTATGTTTATTGAATGACAAAAAGTATTCCAAAAATCAGCGACAAAGCAAGACTGATCAAGGCTACCAATCTTGTTATATTCAGTTCGTTCTTTAAGTCCTCGATTTCTTTTTTTTGGGATGTGAATTGTTCTAAGGTGCTTTGTTGATTAGCCCTTTGTTGGGAAATATCGTTCTGTAATTTGTTCAGGTTGTTGTTATTTTCAGTCCTGAGTTGGTTCAATTCTTTGAACAGAGTTTCTGTTGAGATGCTATCTTTTTTTTCTAGCTCGGATAATCTTGAATCGAGTTGATCAAAACGATTGATAATCAACTGAAGACTGCTGAATGTGTTTACTATTGTTATGACATCAGCCGATTCTATCCTCTTTATAAAATCATCTGTTTTGTTTATCAATTCTTCTATTTTTGACAGCCTTTTATCCAGCTGAAGATCTGAACTTTTCAGCTCGATTTCTAAGTTATTTATTTTCACCATGTTGTTTTGAACATTTGACTCAAGTTTATTTTGAATGTTCTCAAGATCTTTTAATTTTTTTATCACTTCTTCCAAGCTTTTAGAGTAGTTATCTAAACTCTTTTCTATATCACTCATTTTCTTAGACAATTTTTGTATTTCACTATTTAAAGAATTTACATCTGATGCGTGAAACTCTAAAACAGACTTTAAATTACTTTGGATATTGTTTTTCAATCCTTCAATATCACCCTGCAATTTTAAAATCCCTTGAGAAACGCTCTGAACAGTTTTTTGCAAAGTCGAAAGTTGCCCTTCAAGTTCTTCGGTTTTAGGCTTGTAATCTCCTTCCAAATTAGCCAACCTTTTTTCTAATCTGCTCATCGAAGTTTGAAGATTTTGGAGGTCTACATCTAAACCGGAGATTTTGTTGTTAAGCTTCGCTGAGTTACTTTCGATATTTTGAACGGCTTTCTCAATGTCAGAGATCTTACTGCTAAGTTTTCCTGCATCTTGAATACTCTGAATGTTTTTCTCAAGTCCTGAGATTTTGCCCTCAATTTTGTTTAAATCATTTTGAAAATTTTGTATTTGCTTTTCAATGTCTGAAACTCTTCCTGAGATTTTGCTTGAGTCTTGGACAACCGGTAAATTTTTCTCAATCGTAGATAGTCTGTTCTCAAGCTTAACAAGATTATTCTGAATTTCCTTTAAATCTTTTTCAATCTCAGAAATCCTGCTTCCTAATTTACTTATATCTTGAGGATTTAGTAAACCTCGCTCGATTACGGAGATTCTACTGCTCATTTTACTCAAGTCGCTTTGAATACTTTGAATATTCTTCTCCATTTCTAAAACTTTACTATCAACTTTTTTCAAATCATTTAATGTATTTTGAATGCTTTGTACGTTCTTTTCAATACCAGTAATTCTACCGTCGAGCTTGCGTAGATCCTCAGCACCTAAGCCTGGTTGTTGCGAAGAAGTTTTCAAAGAGGTATCAAGGTTGTAGTAGTCTATAAGGTTATACAGATACCTTGCCAAGTCTAGTTTTGTTATTAGCAAAGAAGGTCTAAAGTTTCCGTTAGAGTCTATGTCCATTATCTTCTTTTCAATTAAATCGCTTACCGCTTTGTAAGTACTTGCTGATGGAGAAAGATCTTTGATATTTACAGCACCTAATAAAAATGGTGAAAATATTAAAAAAACAATCGATAAGAACTTGAGACGATTGCTTTTCATTTTCCACACTCCTTTTTTATTCATCAATTGAAAATTCGTTAAGTTTGCCTTGAGAAACAAAGACTAAGCTTTTAAAAATCTCTCGTTCACCTTTTTTCAACGATAGTTCATGCATGCCACGGCTTGTCATGAAAAGGTAAACAGGAGTTTTTCCAATGTACTTCCCATCCCAAAATACATCTAAGCCTGTCTTTGAATAAATATTGACCAAACATTTATCCACACTATCAAAGATTGTAAGTTTGTCTACAATCACAGTTTCTGTACCAGTGAATTTGTTGTATAAGCTTATCCTTTGACCGTTTTCTATTTGCAATATAGCAGGTCCAATGTACGCTTTGTTGTTAATTGTCACTTGGTAGTCTGAGTTTATAAGTATTGGTATTGTTGTCGGAATTTTGTTAAAAGTCCCGTCAGAAAAACCAACCCATATTATGTTGTTGTTTTTGTCAGACACCGTCGTAAAATAAGCTTTTGGAACAAGTCTTTCTCTTACAAAACCATCAAATTTGACAATGTAATCTTTATCCAAAAAGTTTGATTTATACAACTTTTGTGGTTCCAACATGTAGTTTATCACCGTATTTTCTTTTAACTCCAGTCTTCTTGTCTCTTCTTTATATCCGTCAGCGAAGATAACAATGTTATAAAATCCTTCAGAAAGTTTGTTTTTGTATGGTAATCTATAAACCTCATTGTTTATCCTTACATAAGCATATTCTGGTTCACCTGATATTTGTAGTTCATACTTTTTTTGAAGATCTAATGTTATTGAGTAACTATCAACTGGTGGTACATCAAACTCTTGAATGTTTTTAACATAATCACCCGGAAGTATCAAGCGGCACTTGCCTGGTAAAACTTCAAGTGTGTGTGGAACGTCGATGACTTTTCCATCTATAAGAACATTAGAAATTTTTTGCGCTGAATTGATTGTTAGTGTTACTGTCTTTTTCAAATTCACATCCAAGATTTTTTCTTCGTTTTTGTCAAGAAAAAGCTCAATGATTTTGGTCGTGTAGCCTGGAGCAGATATTTTTATTTTATAATCCCCAGATCTCAATGCATGTAGTTCCCCAGGAGAATATTTGATTTCGTTTATGTAAAGTTCTACATTTTCTAAGGCAACATTAACCTTAAGATAACTTGGAAATGCTAAATTAGCAACAACAGTACCATCTTCTGTTATTTCTTTTTCAAAAGCTAAATATCCAGGTTTAGCTACGCGAAGCCAACCAGGAAAACTTGCAGGAAAAGACAATGAATTGTTTTTCACCACACCTATTAGGAAACCATTGTAATATACCATTGCGCCGTTTTCAGATATTACTGTGAGTGCTAAGAGAGATGATGAGAGTAAGAAAGTAAAAATAATAACAAGGTATCTCACTGTTTTAAAAAACATAGAAACCACCAAATTCAGAGATTATTTGCTTGTTTCCTTTATTAAATTTGACAAATTTTCAAGGCTTGAGTAGAGCTGATTTAAATCCTCATCTGAAAATTTTTCACAAAGTTTTTTTACATAGTCTACCCTGGAATTTATGACTGCTTTTATTACTTCTTCACCTAGCAAAGTTATCTCTACAACGGCAACTCTTTTATCTTCTCTACTTTGTTTCCGTTTCAGAAAACCATCTCTTTCAAGCCTCATAACAAGACCTGTCGTCGTACTTTTTGCGATGCCAAGCATCTGGCTCAGTTTTGTCATGGTTTGTGGTCCATTAAAATAAATTCTTTGAAGCAGCTCAAATTGTGCATGAGTAATGGAATAATTTTTAAGAGCTTCACGGCCGTGTATTCTGATACTGAAACAGATATCTCTTAACAATTTCTCAAGAACAGTGTACAGCTCTTCAGCTCTTTCTTTGACGTGTTTACTCATTTTTTCCACCTCTTCTACAACTGCTCCATCAATACTTTAAAGGCAAGGTAAGTTTCGTAAAGATCAGCTTTTGATACAAGTTCAAACGGAGCGTGCATACTCATTAACCCTGGTCCCATATCCACTGTATCAAAGCCTTCCTTAGCTAAAAATTTGGCAACTGTACCTCCACCACCAACATCAACTTTTCCAAGTAAGCTTACTTGCCAACAGATTCCATTCTTGTTTAAAATGTTTCGAACTTTTGCTAACAATTCAGCATGAGCTTCACTTGCACCCGATTTTCCGCCTCTACCTGTGTACTTAACTATTGCTACTCCGTAACCTGGTTTTGCTACGTTGAGTTTATCATGTACTTCAGGGTAAGATGGATCATACAGAGCAGTAACATCCGCTGATATTACTGTTGACTTAGATATTATGTCATCCAAAACATTTTCACTGTCTTCAAAACCTTTGATTTTGATCAATCTTCTTAGAAAACTTTTGTAAAATCTTCCCTGTGCACCTGCATCTCCTTCGCTACCGATTTCTTCTCTATCAAATAGTATTACACCAGCAGCTTTTTGATTTTCCGAAATTTCCGCATTTAAAAGGGCCATAATTGCTTCGTAGGCACATATTCTATCATCATGCCCATATGCACCTATAAAACTTCCATCAAGTCCAACATCTCTTGGTTTTATGGCAGGGACAAGTTCAAGTTCAGCACTTATGAAATCTTCTTCTTCTATATCATATTTTTCTTTCAATAACTTAAGTACATATTGCTTGACTGGTTCTTTGTCATTGGTGTCAAGTGGAATAGATCCAACTAAAAGGTTCATTTTGTCGGCTTTAAACTGCTCGCTCACTTTTTTATCTTCCTTATCAAGGTGCGGTAATAAATCAGGTAATACAAACACAGGCTCTTTTTCATCGCATCCTATGCAAATATTTATTTTGTCACCATTTTCCTTTACAACTATTCCAACGAGTGCTAAAGGAAGACTCAGCCATTGGTATTTTTTTATCCCTCCATAATAATGCGTCTTTGCTAATACTATACCACTATCTTCATAGAGTGGATAAGGTTTTAAATCTAATCTTGGCGAATCAACATGTGCAACGATAAAATTTATACCATTTGTTATGTCTCCTTTTACTGCGATAAGTGATTTAAAACGGTTCACAGAAAAGATTTTACTTGTGGTACTTTTTGGCACATAATCGTTTATACTTATAAACCCTTCACTTTTCAAAAGCTTTTCAAAGTATTCTACCGCTAACCTTTCCGTCTTTGCAAAATCTATGAATATTTTGTAATTTTCAGAAAACCTTTCGATCTCCTCTTTTGTTCTCTTTTTCCAAACCAGCCCCTTTTCAACAGACACGCTATTCACCTCCAAAAATCGTTTTGTCTTATCCCCAAATTTCAATCTCAGTCTCTAAATCTATATTATAACGCTCTTTAATTTTTAATCTAATGTATCTTATTAAACTAATTACATCTTCAGCCTTTGCATTACCCTTGTTTATTATAAAACCAGCATGCTTTTCGGAAATCTGTGCTCCTCCTATGGAAAAACCTTTCAGTCCAAGCGATTCAATCGCTGTGCCAACATAAAAATCAGGTTTTGGTCTTTTAAAAACACTACCCGCACTTGGATACTCCAAAGGTTGTTTCTCGTATCGTTTCTTAATAGTATCTAACATAAGATTTTTGATTTTTTCCTTTTGCCCCTTGGAAAACTTGAATGTAGCTCCAAGTATTACCATATTTTTTTCGATTTTGAATATACTGTTTCTGTACGAAAAATTAATTTCATTTTTCGTTAGTTTTATTATTTTTCTACCATCAAAGGCAGTGACTTCCAAGATATTATCAGCCGTTTCCCATCCATAACATCCAGCATTCATATAAACAGCTCCTCCAACACTTCCAGGAAGACCATAAGCATGCTCCAAACCGGATAATTCATTTTCAAGCGCCACGAGGCACAACTTCTTAAAAGAAACCCCTGCTCCAACATGAATTTTATCGTGCTCAACAACTAATTCATCTATTCTTTCAGTAGAAAGTACCACAAATGGTAAAGAACCATCTAAGGGAAGAATGTTTGTTCCTTTACCCAAAATACGAAATTCCATTCCTTCTTCTCTTATCAAATTAATTGCATTTAATAGTCCATCTACGTTATTGGGAATTACAAAAACAGGAACTGTACCACCAATTTTAAAACTTACATGTGCAGAAAGCTCTTCTTTAAGTAAAGTATCGCAGCCATATTCCCAAAGTTTTTCAAGTACTGTTCTTTTTAAGTTATGCATGCAATCCACCTGTCATTCCCTCCGAATAGACTACTATCTTGTCTTTTCCAGTGTTTTTGGCATGATATAAGGCAGTATCTGCTAACCTGATAAGATCCTCCGGGAATTGTATTATAACTCCATCTGTGTTTTCAGGATAGTTCACAACACCAAAACTTAGCGTTATTTTGAAAGGAAATTCTGTCAAGTCACGTATGTGGCGTCTTAATCTTTCAAGAATTGATTTTGTCTCATCAACATCCGTTGATGGGAAAGATATTATGAATTCCTCTCCTCCAAATCGTCCTACGATATCGGTTGACCGAATGTTTTCTCTAAGTAGTTTAGCAATAACTTTAAGTACCTTATCCCCTGTTAGGTGCCCGTACGTATCGTTTATTTTTTTGAAGTTGTCTATATCGCACATCACTATAGATAAACTATCTTTTTGATTAACAGCATTCTCAAAATGTTGAGCCAAAAGTTCGGAAAAATAATATCTTGTAAATAACTTTGTAAGCGGATCTATGTAGCTTCTCATTCTTGTTAACACACCTTTGAAAACTGCAACAAAACCGTATTCTATTATCTCCAACTTTGACATAATATTATTTTTGAAGGATTCTGGAAGAGATAAAGTTTGATTCGAAGCATATATTTCATATTTAGATTTCTGATCAAAATTATCTTTAAGATAAATCTCTAACGGAGACAACGTTAAGTAGTCCTTTTCAAAACTTCTAAACTCACCCCATCCACTTTCAAAATCTCTGTCTAATACTTCATCGTGAATTTTAAAATACACATTCTTCACCGGAAAAACGGTCAAAACTTTTGAGACAAAGTAATCAAGTAAAATCTGTGGATCGGTTTTTGGATCAATAACTTTGAGACTTGTTAGAATATCTATTGATAAATTTTTCGTATCTTCAAGCTCACCAGGTTCCAAATCAACCGTGCTAACGTTATAAGTCTGTGACAAAATTCTTGATGCATTTAACATGCCTATGTCTTTGTAAAGTGTAATTGCTTTTTGATAGTATATATTTGCTTTGTAAAACTTTCCAACTTCTTTATAATAATGTCCATAACCTTCGTAGACCATTGCAAGAGACAGTAAACTACCATCAAGTACAAATTTGTTTTCTAAATATTCTAATTCCTTTCTAAAAAGCTCAGGTTTCAAACGTGACAATTTATCACCTGCAATTGCACAAATTTCCTCTCTAAAAATTCTTCCACCGCTGTTGATGTATTTCTCCCATTTTAACCAAAGTTCTTCACTATTTAAATTTTCCAAAATTTCTACAACAGCTCTCGAGTCATCTGATAAATTTGAAATATCAATCTTTGAAAGGTATGTATTGAAACTGTCAAATTTCCTAACTATAGCACTGATGAACATTCGTTCAAGCTCGTTAGCTTTCCCAGAAATTTTCTCAGACTCCCCAATATGTACTAAAGCCTCTTCGTATTCAAAATTGTAAGCATGATAATATGCCTCTAAGACATGGCTATATTCCAACTCGTTGGCGAGCCCTAAAAGCTCAATTTTTGGTCTAACATTTGCAATCCCTGTCACAAAATCTTTTATCTTTCCAGCGTAAAGTGCATGGTAAAGCATGTTTAATTTTGCCATGTATCCTCGAGCTGGAAGTCCTATATCGTTTGCCACGTCGACTGCTCTCTGAAGAAATGTCATGGATATGTTTGTATTTGAACTTTCTGTTGACATGTTGTTGTAGATAATCGGAAGTTTATGAGCCAAGTTGAAATCGAGTGCTATTTTCTCCGCCTTTTTTAAATAGTAAAAAGCACGGTGCGGATTATCTGAAAGCACTCTTGAAATGAAAATATACGCATCTACAAGTATGCTGGCATGAATAGGGTTATCTTCTCTAAGATTTGCAATCAGGGCAAAAGTTCTGTTCACATATTCCTTTCTTCTTTTCCCAACTTCAAATTCAGCCATTAAATAGAGCAACTTCCTTTTTATTTCACCTATTGAACCATAGGCCTTTGGATATTTGCTCAATATCTCCATAGCCTCTTGCTCTTTATATGAAGAAAAGTATTTCTTAGCTATGTAATAAGAAAATAATCTATTCTCAGGAATTTTTAATGTTATTAACTCTGTTATCTCTTCTGTTCGTGTAAGTAGCTCAACTTCAAATTTTACAAGAGCGTAAGAAGTTCTGTTACCGATGATTTCCTTAACTTTACGTATCACCGATTTAACAAGTGAAGGAGAAGCATAGTATTCTAACAACTCTTTTATGTATTTTAAATAAACAGTTGCAGCACTTATTTTTTCACCTATCATTTCTAAGTGCCATGCTTTCTTAAATGTATCATTAACTTTTTTTGAAAGCTCTCTATGTATTTCATTTCTTGTTTCAGATGGTATACTGTTGTACAAAAATTCCCAATATTGTCTCAGCGTAAATCTGTACTTGTCATATTCTTTGTATACAACACCATCCGAAATGAGTTGGTTGACATCTATTTTCTTTTTCAATTCAGCTTCAAGTTCTTTTAGTTCTGAATTATTGAACTTCTGACCTAAAACGGAAACATACTGCTCTACTTGATCGATAAATTTGTTTAATTTTTCACTGAAGATGTTGGTAAATTGCAGCTGTTCTAACTTGTCGATATCATATCTTAGTTCTCCCTTAGAAAAATAAATAACATCATTTTCATAAAGATATTTAATATATTCAACTATAAGTCCAGGTAAGCCGACTGAAACATTTGTCAGCCATTGACTAAGTATGTCTGCTTCCCATACTTTTGAAAACGAAGTTTCTAATAATTCTTTTGTTTGCTCCACAGAAAATGGTGTTAAATTGATCTTATCTTCAAATTCTTCAAAATTTTCAACACTAAAAGCGATTATTTTTATATTAGAACCCTTTATCATGGTAGCCATTTTCCGGAGCAACGCTCTCAAAGCTTCAGGTACTTCATGGTAGTCATCAACAAGAATCACCACGTTGCTCAAAACAGAAAGGGCTTGGACTAAAGCCATTGAAACTGTATCGATTTTACATGTTTTTTCAATACACTCTGTAAGTTCTTCAAGCAATTCTTTACTTATCTTATCTGATACAAGTTGTAAGGTTTGAATAATCACATCTGATCCAGACATAGCGTGAAGAAACGGTGTACCAATTTCTCTAAGCACGTTTTCAATGTTTTCAACGATAGTCGTTTTACCTATCCTTTGAGTTCCAATAACACCAAGAAATTTCTTATCTGTATCCTTAGAGGTAATGAATTTGATGATCGCCTTCTCTTCTTCTCTGACTATTCTTTTGAGTGCTAAGGTCTTTTTGTTTTTCAATATACTTGAGAAAGGTATATCTTCTTTAAACTTTCTTTCCTTGGGGTCTTGTGCACTTAACTGTTTCGCTATTGCTTTAACAACTTCATCTTCTGAAATGATGTCTAATAGTTTACCAAACACATAAAGTGTTGACGAGTCTGTAAGATTTTGTTCGTGAAGGATTTCAGGTGCTATGAAAAAATTTTCCTTGTCTTTATCTTGGAGGGCTGAAAGCTTACCATAATTTTGCACAAATGGTAGAAAAATTAATATCTCGTTGTCCACCTGAACTATGTCATCAAATCCGAGAATTGGTAAGAAAAGTTTTGGAACATGCAAAATGTTTTTAAGTAAGCTTAGTAGAAACGAAACTATTACTTCTTTTTGCTGAGCAGCAAACTTATCGTAAAATAAAATGTTGTTTACATCATAAATTAAAATAGGAACGTTTTCAAAAATAAACCTTTCTGGTAATAACAAACCATACACGTTTCTCGCCAGTTCCGATTTCATCACAACCTCATCAGGCCTTAAAATCAAGTTTTCTTTGACAAACTTTACAATCTTTCTTCTTCCATCCAACTCAGCAATGTAATCTTTACTCCAATAGGTTTCTCTAACAAACTCTATGATTTCTAACTTTTCTCCAACTCTTTCCACACCTTGCCACCACCCAATTTTTTTCAATCAGCTACGATTGTATTTTTACCACTGTTTTTAGCTTTGTACAACCTTTGATCTGCAAGTCCTAATAGCTCTGATCTTGTATTTTTCTCCGTTGAATCTGCAATTCCAATGCTTACAGTAACCTCAAATCCAAACTTATCGTTCATTGTCTTAGCTATCAAACTTTTGATTTCTTTACAAATTTTCAAAGTAACTGTTTTTTTAGCACAAATCAGACCAACAAATTCTTCACCACCATATCGTGCAACAAGACTATTGTTCACATTGAAACTTTTAAGTAGGTTGGCAATTTCAATTAACACTTTGTCACCGACAATATGACCATAACTATCGTTGACTTTCTTAAAATCATCTATGTCCATCACGAAAATGGAAAAAACATCGGTCTTTTTATCGAGTTTTTCATCTATCAATTGGTTTAACTTCCATCTGTTGTACAAACCAGTTAAACTATCTATGCTTGCACGTTCTCTGAATATGATTCCCTTAAGCTGACCAGTGAAAAGCTCTTCCACAAGCGTGATTGTATTTTCAAGACTTTCTTCTTTTGGAAGCATAAGCTCTTCGCTATAAATATAAATGTGGTAATGAGAGTATTCGTCTATTCTGTCTTTAATTAGTAATTCAAAAGGATGCAAATTAAAAACTTCAGTTTCAGGTATCTTGTTAGTGTTAGACATTTCATAGCTAATGTTACTAAAACTATCAAAAATTCCGATACTAAATCTTTGTGCCTTAAAAAGGCGATATATTTCACTTGCAAAAAGCTTGATAAAATTACTTAATGACACATTTAAGTCAAGACGTTTAAGAATATATAATATAGAATTTACGCCACCTACACCTGTACTTGAACAATTGCACAAAAAAGGATGCTGAAAACCCTTCATTATCTCTGCCAAGTTGCATATTTCAGATCTGATAAACTCGCTTCGTACTTTGTTTCCTTTTCTTTCAAGATACCTATACTTTGCAAGTAAAATATAAAATAAGGAAAGATTTACACCACCAGAAGTATAGATATCTTCCCAAGCTTTTATCTCCCTTGAAAATCCTTCTTCATCTAACTCTGATATTCTATCTGAAAAGATGTAGAGTATCTCTTCTCTTAAAAGGTGGTATGGGGAGTTTCTATATTCAATCCATACATTTTTGAATTCTTCGTCATCTTTCGCAAGAAGCATTTTGATGAGATATTCAAAGGCACGTGTTTTGACGGCTGGGTTATCTATGTTTTCAAGTGCAACCTTTTTGGCAGTTTCAAAATTACCACACAAAAGTTCATTAAGTATGATTCCTCTCAACGATGCTTGCTGTAAATTGTTGGATCTTTCAAAATCCAAGGCCCTTTTTAAGGATTTATCTGCCTCATCATGTTTTTGTTCATACATTGGCAAAAAGGCTAATATTCTGTAATAAAATGCTAAGTCTGACACATTCCTCCAAAGTGAGACATAGCTTTGAGTCTTCTTTATTTCTTCTTTTAGTTCCTCAATAAAACCAAAATAAAGTAATGAACGCAAAAGGTTTACATAAGGAACTAACGAACGCTTTGAATAACCGATCTCTAAGGATATCTGTATGGCACGTTTAAAATTTTCTATGGAAATCGCTGTCATATCGTTCAATGCGCCTATTGCATTTTCCAGTCTAATCATTAAATATTTTGCTCCACTTTTTTCTATCAGTTGTTTTGCTTTTTCAGCGTATTTAATTGCTTCGTTCTTATTTCTGTAAGTTAGGAAAAGTATATACAGTAAAATGTATTCACCTTTCAATTTTGTCCACTCGTTATTGATCTCCGGAATGTTTTCAAACAGATCTTTTAAAAAATCTTCGTTCTCTATTGTATCATTCAGATTGTAATACGAATATTGATACAGCAAATACACCTTAAGTTGTTTGAAATTTCTTCTTTTAGCACTCCAGACGCAAGGTTTTTCAAATGATCTCTCAAATTCTGCAATAACTTGTTTATGGTTTTCGCTCACGAAATTCTCAAGCAGAATAAGGAAATTATTAATTTTGCTCTTAGGTATGTTCAATATAATATTGTCAAGTTCTTCCAAAGTTTGATATCTAAACCTGAGTAATATCGAATTAAATGCGTAAGAATCAAGCCTGTTGTGTTTTTTTAATATTTCATATGCGGAAAAAAGCGCATCTTTCATTCTTTCGGCTGAAAAAGTGTAAGTTTCAAGGTTCTTCTTAACAAATTTTAAGCACACAATAACCGCTGAAATTTCCTTCTCAGCCATAATGTAATGGAACGAACTCTTAAGTAAAGAAAGGTTAAACGGGTCTGATAAATTAACCAATTTTTTCGCTAAACTTAAGTGTAAACTTACTCGTTCTTCTAACGAAATTTGACTGTAAATAGATTTCCATACATTTCCGTCAAACACGTATTCATTGCCTTCTTTCGAGATTATCCCTTTTTTTAAGTATCTTTTCAAATATTTTTCGACATTTTCATTTGTGATTTTTTCAAGTAAAATCAGCTCCAATTGTTTAAATCTTTGCCCAAGCACGGCTAATATTTTCTCTTTATCATTTGTTATCTTATTGCATTTGCATTTTTGCGATATGCTTCTGACAGTTAACTTCACATCTGGTCGATTTGAGTTTCTTGTTATGACAATTATCTTAGACTCCATTCTAATTGTGCGAAGATGACTCAAAAATGCCCTAATAAGGTAGTCACC
The DNA here is from genome assembly GCA_039630255.1 of Fervidobacterium sp. GTDB lineage: Bacteria > Thermotogota > Thermotogae > Thermotogales > Fervidobacteriaceae > Fervidobacterium. Next base: position 24,183 of record JBCNVJ010000259.1, read on the forward strand.
GTTGTCAACATCTTCTACGCACAAAAATACAAACTTTGCTCTATTCAAGGCACTGATTAGCACTGGCAATACGCTATTAAACTTTGTATTTGCATAAAGTGTTGGATAGAGAATTTCCAATTCGTCATGATTCAAAAAATGCTTGTATTTAGCAAGTAGCTGCCTTGGAATATTTGTAAAATCATCTTCAACGCAAATGAACAACGAACTTTCAAGCTGAGCAAATTTTTTATGAATAGCTCCCAAGATGTTTTTAAATTCATTATAGCTTGCTCCGTGAATTTCGATCGTATGATAATGCTGTCTTGGCTCAGATATTTTGTCTTTGATTATTGATTCAATTTCTCGTACCAAATTTCTATTGTAGGTTACGAACTTATCAATTAATTCGGAGGCTATGTTTCGTTTCTCAGCATCATCCAATGTCAAATTTTTTATTAAGCTTTCATATTTTTTATCCTTGTCAAGGGTTTGGATAAATTTTCCAATGGCATAAAAGGTGGATTTATCATTGCAAACTCCTTCTTTGAGGAACTCAGGGGCAACAAATAAATTGTTCACATTGCCCTTTTTCAAATTTTCGCTTAGTGCATTTTTCGATTGTATCAGTGGTGGTAAAAAGAAAAATTGCCCTGCGTAAACAAATACATCATCTAAAGAAATGTATGGAACGGGGGGATATATTCCATTGATGACACCATGCAAATAGTGCAAAAGTTCTTTTACTATCTCATTTAAATCTTCTGCCGAAAGTCTATCAATTATTTCTGTTAAAGTTTTTTCATTAAAATACTTGAACTTAACAATAATGTTTTCACCTTTGGATTCAACAGTTGTTGGTAAGAACGTATTAGGAATGTGCGTAAATTGATTTACATGGACAACAAAATCCAAGAACGAATCGATGAATTTTTTTGGGATCACCCTTATTAAATATTTATTGTTAATATCGTACAAAGAACCTTCTATATACTCACTTCCGGAGTATACTTCCCGCAAAAACACCATACTATCTGAGTTCAAGATAATAATAAATTTCCCCCCTGAATAATATTAAAAATTCTGACATTAAATAATTTCAAAACCGCAAAGCTTTTTGGGAAACAAACATACTCTTAGCTTCTCTAATAACTTCTTCCACGATAGACTCAAGATTTCCTTTAAGTGTACAACCTGCGGCTCTCGGATGACCTCCACCACCAAGTAAAACAGCAAGTCTGCTACAATCAAACCAGTCTCTTGACCTAAAACTTACATGTACTTCCCCAAATTCATATTCAGATAAGAAAATCGCAAGTTCAACACCGCGAATTGACCTTAGTTCACTTACAAAACCTCCACTATCATCTTCTGTGCAATTGTTATTCTCGTAATCTTGTTTAGAAAGGTATGAATACACTATCATCCCATCAAACTCCATTCTCATGTGTTCAATCATAGCTGAAAACAATTTGAATTGCTCGATGCGTTTGTTTTCAAAAAGTCTTGAAATTAAATGCATCTTTCCACCAAGTGATACAAGCTTTGTAGCATCTGAAAAGACGATTTCGTCTGCGTTGGTGTACCTGAAAAATCCCGTATCGGTGGCTATCCCCATGAGATTTAACGTTGCCAAATGTTCATCGTATTGAACACCCAGCTCGGTATTCATTCTCAAAATCATCTGAGCGGTTGAACCAAATTTTGTATCAATCCAATTGTAAGTACCAAAAAATGTATTTGTTCCATGGTGATCAATTACGAACACTTTCCTATTGACGAAAAATTCCTGAAATCTACCAACTCTATCTGGACTGGATGTATCAACAACCAACACAACATCTGGATTAAATTGCATTTGACTTACTGTATCATACGATTGTATTTGAGAAACCTCTTCAAATTCGTAAAAATACCAAGGAATTTTCCAGTCAATTCCAGCGATTACTTCTTTTCCAAGTCTTTTCAAACCATACATAGCACTTAGCACAGAACTTACATCATCTCCGTCTGGCATTATATGACCAACGACAAGAATCTTAAAAGCCGTATTTAACTCTGCAACTATGTTTAAGAAATCCCTATTCATTTTCAAACTACCTCCAGTGCCTTTTTAACTATTTCTGTGAACTTTTCCTTTACTTCGTTTGCTACTTCCATAACTTCTTCATGAGAAAGAGGTTTCTCAAGCACACCAGCTGCCATGTTTGTTGCACAAGAAAGTACTAAAGCCTTAATACCAACATGTGCACAGACAATTAACTCAGGGACTGTGGACATTCCAACAAGATCCGCTCCTATTTTTCTAAAGGCTCTTATTTCCGCTGGTGTTTCGTATGTAGGACCAGTAACTCCTATGTAGACACCCTCTTTCATATCTGGATAAATTTCTTTTAACTTTTCCATCCATACTTTATCGAAGGCACCAAGCATATCTGGAAAACGAGGCCCAATATCGTCATCATTTGGACCTCTCAAAGGATTTCTAAACATGAAATTTATAATATCCTTAACAATTATAATATCACCAGGATTGTAAGATACGTTAATAGCGCCAGCTGCGTTGGTAATGAGCATTCTTTCTATCCCTATTAATTTCAAAGTATGTACAACTATCTTTATGTCGGAAGGTTTCCAACCTTCGTATATATGAAACCTTCCGCTTAAAACAACAACTTCTTTATCAAACAACGTTCCAAATACAAGTTTTCCCTCATGTCCAGGTGCAGTTGAATAAGGAAAATTTGGTATATCTTGGTACAAAATTTCTACTTTGTTCTCAATAAAATTTGATAGGAAACCAAGTCCAGAACCAAGAATAAGGGCTATTTTCGGATTATTTTTAATCGTGGCTTTTATAAAATCAAAAGCTTCTTTTACTTTTCTATCCACCAAAAATCCCTCCTACAATTGCAGTTTACAAGCATAATAGTTTAGTTTAAAATATTTGGTGTATTTTAAATATATTATATCACATGTTTTGTACTTTGAATATTTTTTCAAAGATGGGTGAACAGTTTATGTTTTAGACAAATTAGACAAGAGTGAAAATCAGTTTAGATAATATCATATTCAATTCTT
>JBCNVJ010000026.1:0-3576 GCA_039630255.1 Fervidobacterium sp.
GGTTTTTCGTAGGGAAAGGGAAAGATGTATTTCAAAAGGCAGAATTATACAAAAAAGGTATTCTAAGAAACTGGAATGATTCTCAGACAATTTACGAAGACAAAAAAAGTAATGTGTTTTACGGGGGCGATTTATGGGGGATTACAGAAAAAGTTAACTATTTAAAAGAACTTGGAATTAATGTTGTATACTTAACACCAATTTTTTCTTCACCTTCGAATCACAAGTACGATACCATAGATTATTTCAAAGTAGACAAGCAGCTTGGTGGTTTAAGTGCTTTCAAGAAAATGATAGGAGTTTTTAAAAAAGCTAACATTAAACTTATACTTGATGGTGTTTTTAATCACGTTAGTGATAAGCACACTTGGTTTAAAAAAGCAAAAACAGGCAACAAAGATTATATCAGTAGGTTCTCTATTTATGAAGATGGACACAGAGGTTGGTGGGGGTTTAAGAGTTTACCAGAACTTCATCTTGAGGAAAATTCTGTTCAAAAGCACATTCGAGCTGTCATAGAATTTTACCTTGGATTAGGTGTCGATGGATGGAGATTAGACTGTGGGCAAGATCTTGGACCGGTCAACAATGCTATTTTTGCTTCAATAGTTAAGAACTTTTCTATAGACAAGTACATTGTCAGTGAGTTGTGGACATATCCCGATAGATGGGATATGATTGATGGTATTATGAATTACCATTTTCGTGAGAGTGTCTTGAGTTACCTTAATGGAGAATTGAATAACATAGGTAAAGTTTTAGAAAAGATGTGCTATAAGACCAAGAATATTTATGGATGTTGGAATATGTTGGATAGTCATGACACACAAAGGCTTGCAAGTATCATTCCAGATAAGAACTTGAGAAAATTGGCAATATTGTTACAGTTTACTTTTCCCGGTGTTCCCGTTGTATATTACGGTACAGAAATAGGTATGAAAGGTGGAAACGATCCAGATTGCAGAAGACCAATGATCTGGGACGAGACCAGCTGGGATGTCGAACTAATGAATTTTTATAAAAAACTGATAAATCTTCGCAAAAACAGTATTGGATTGAAAATTGGAAAGTTTGAGTTAATTAGAGAAGATCCATTAGTTTTCCTTAGGAAAGCACCTTACGTTTTAGACAATATCATAGTTGCAATTAATAAAGGTAAAGAAAAATCCATCGCTGTTTCAATCAGCGATGGACGGATTCTTGACAGAACAATCTTCATCGACTTGTTTACAAACGAACGTTTCAAAGTTACAAGTGGAATATTAAGATTTTTTATTCCAGAAAAAGGGTTCAGAGTTCTAAGAATACATAACGAGACAGTCAAAGGTTACGATCAATACAAACGTATCTTTTAAGTTTCTTGTAATCCTTTTAACGCTACAGTGTTTAAAAAGTTCCATGGTTTATTAAAATATGGTTGGAAGAAGAAATCAGAAAATGCAAGGTCTGTTATTGTCATTTGGTTTTGTATTGCTATGGATAATGTGTTTGCACTTTCTGTAACGTCAGCCTTTGACATGACTTGACCACCAATGATTTGACCATTATCGGTTCTAAAAACTATTTTTACTAAAACAGCTTCGTATTCCGGCATAAATTCGGGTTTGTTATTTTCAACTGAGAATACGCTTTTGGCTGGAATTCCCTTTTCTTTTGCCCAAGTTTCTGTTAGTCCAGTTGTTGCCACATTGTAGGAAAAAATCTTTACACCGGACGTACCTTGTGTTCCTTTGTATGGAATTTTGTTCTCAAAAAGGTTATACGCAGCTATTGTACCCATTCTCACTGCGTTCGTTGCAAGTGGTATGTATTCGTACGATGCTAACGGATTGAACCAAACAGCTGCACTGTCACCTGCGGCAAAAATATTTGCTTCCGATGTATGCAAATATTTGTCAACTAATATCGCACCGTTTGGTAACATTTCTACCTTACCTTTGAACAAATCAGTATTTGGTTTAAATCCTACGGCAAGTATCACTAAGTCTGTATCATATGAATTTTTTTCGGTGATAACACGCTTAACTCTGCCATCTTTACCCTCGAATGCTACCACTTTCTCATTAAGTACCAACTTTACACCGTTTTCTGTTAACTCTCGCTCAAGTATATCTGTGAATTCAGTATCAAGATATTTTGAGAGTATTCTGTCGGATATATCTATCAAAGTTACGTCTTTTCCAGTGTGTTTAAAAGCTTCGGCAAGTTCGACACCTATGTACCCTGCACCAACAATTGTAACTTTTTTTGCATATTTTGAAGAATTAACGATATCTTTTGCATGATAGAAGTTTTTGGATAACTTTATACCCTCCAGCTCCATGCCTTCTACGTTTGGAATAATGGGCCAAGAACCGGAACTTATAATCATCTTATCAAAATTTTCTTCTATCATTTCTCCAGTTTCAAGATTTTTTGCTATAACAAATTTTTGACGAACGTCTATGTCAACAACTTCATGTCTCATTTTAGTCTTAGCACCAATACTTGATAAAGCTTCTGGTGAAGAATAAAAAAGTTTCATAGGATCTTTTACAACACCACCAACGTGCAATGCAATACCGCATGAAAGAAATGAAATGGTGTCATTTCTTTCAAAAACTACTATATCAACATCATCTTTGTATAACTTTTTTGAAGTCGTCACAAAAGCCGTTCCTGCATGAGTGCACCCTATAACAACAACTTTCATTTTTACCAGCTCCTTTCCGACTCTACAATGGAGTATTGATAAAAAATTCACTTATATTTCTGTTTATATTATACTTAGTCTAACCAAATTTGTCAAGGATCAAATAATAAGCCCCACCTTTATGGGGCTTTGATTTTTTGTATTAGAAGTTTATATTGTAAACTTTTGAATATTTTTCTCTGATATAATTCATAAATGGTTCGGGTGTTGGTTCACATCCTGTAACTATTTTCATTAGTTCTTTTGGTTCGTAGATTCTGCCTTTAGAGTGTATTTTTTCTCTTAACCATACTTTTATAGTTTCAAAATCACCGTTTTCGACAAGATCTTCGAAGTTAACATCCTGTTTTAGTTTTTCATAAATTTGAGCTGCATATAAATTCCCAAGCGAGTAGGTTGGGAAGTATCCAAATGAGCCACCGTACCAGTGTGGATCTTGCATGCAGCCCAATGTATTGTTTGGTACTTTCAATCCGACGTATTTTTCGAATTTATCATTCCAGATTTCTGGTATGTTACTTACCTTTATTTCACCATTTATCAAACTTCGCTCTATTTCGAATCTGATTATTATGTGGAGGTTATAAGTTATTTCATCTGCTTCTGTGCGTATGTAAGAGCGTTCAACTGATCTCACGATTCGCCAAAGATCTTCTACTCTATAACAGTTGAATTCAGGAAATTTCTCAATAAACTCTTTGTATATTCCTTTCCAAAAAGCAAGACTTCTTCCAAGTATATTTTCCCAAAAGCGTGATTGACTCTCATCAAATCCATAGGATGCACTCGAGCCAATTGGTAACCCGTGAAATTCTTCTGGAATTGAAAGTGCATATAATGCGTGTCCGAATTCGTGCAAAGTGGAAAATATAGAATCTTTTACA
>JBCNVJ010000260.1:0-4677 GCA_039630255.1 Fervidobacterium sp.
AGCTTTTACACAGAAGAAGAGTTAATGCTTATAATAATGAGGGCAGCTGAAGTTTTAGGAACCACAATTAGCCAAGATGCTGCTTTGTCCATTGCAAAACGTTCGAGAGGAACACCTCGAATTGCAATTAGATTGTTGAAAAGGGTGCGTGATTTAAGTACTGTTAAAGGAACTTGGGGAGTCGACTCATCAATAGTAGAAGAAGTCATGGGTTTACTAGGTGTAGATGAATACGGACTTGATGAGATGGACAGGAAGCTTCTGAGAACTGTTATAGAAGTCTACAATGGTGGTCCTGTCGGTTTGAAAGCGTTAGCTGCTTCACTTGGGGTTACTGAAGATACTATTTCAGAAGTTTATGAACCATTTTTGTTGCAAAATGGTTTCATTGCCAGGAGCGCAAGGGGTAGGATTGCAACTGAAAAAGCTTATAAGTATCTTGGTTACAATCGTTTAGGAGGTTTGTTTGATGGATTCAATGATGTTGAGAAATGAGATAAAGTCAAGATACGAAAAGGTGTTAAATGTTGTAAAGGAATGCGCTAAGAAGACAAATAGAAACTTTGAAGAAATCAAAATAGTGGCAGTAACTAAGGCGCATCCAGTTTCCGTTATTCGAGAGGCATGGAATGCTGGTCTTAGAGTATTTGGAGAAAACTATGCGCAAGAACTTAGAGATAAGGTAAAAGAATTGAAAGAATATGATATAAAATGGCATTATATCGGACGTATACAAACTAACAAATTAAAATACATTGTTCCCGTTTCAGAAATTATTCATTCTGTTTATCGTGAAGAGGAACTTGTGGAAATAAACAAAATTTCTAAAAAGATTGGAAAAGTCCAATCTGTGCTCATAGAGGTGAATGTGTCAGCGGAAGAGACTAAGAGTGGGGTAAGACCTGAAGATGTTGAAAGTTTATTGGAGTTTTCTAAAATGCTTGAAAACGTAAGGATAATAGGCTTGATGACTATAGCGCCATTTATTGAACCCGAGAAAACAAGGGATTATTTTAGGACTCTGCGTGAATTGAGAGATAGGCTTTCACTTCGATATCCAACCGTCAAGGAACTTTCGATGGGAATGAGTAATGATTATTGGGTTGCTGTTGAAGAGGGTAGTACTATATTGAGAATAGGTACAGCTATATTTGGTGAGAGGAGGAAATGAGCTTATGTTTGTACTTGGGAACTTCTTCTCAGCTACAGGATATGTTTTAAGAGTAGCTATAAATTTTGAAATAGTTGTAATAATTGTGGCTTCGATACTTAGTTGGATTCCAGGAGCATATTCTTTCAGGTTTTACCAAGCACTTCGGGAAATTGCCGATATTGTTGAGAGACCTATGAGAAGGTTAATACCTCCATTTGGTTACATAGATATAACCCCTTTAATTGCCATTCTTGTGCTTATATTTTTGGATCGGTTCCTCGCTCAGTCACTCATTGAACTTGGGTGGAGACTGAGATAATTTATGCACGAAAACCTTAGAATAGGCATATTTTACAGAATAGATTACGTAGAATCTGCAAAGTTTGTTCTTGATAAGTTGATAACTCATTTTGAAGTTAAGCACTTCACAGATTCGACCTTGGAATTTGAAGAAGAGAAGTTCCCTGTCGATCTGACCATCGTTGTTGGTGGAGATGGTAGTGTTCTGCGTACGCTTAAAAAAGTCAAAACACCTGTGATAGGTATAAAAGCAGGACGGCTTGGTTTTTTCTCCGGATATTTACTTAGCGAAGTGGATAAACTTATTGAAGATATTAAAACTTGGAGTTTCGTCGAGGACAAAAGATGGATGTTAAGGATAGAAACATCTAAGGGTATTTATTTTGCGATTAACGATGCTGTACTCCAAAAGGAAGTAAAGCAAAAGATACTTGATTTTGATGTAAAAATGACTGATGGGACATTTTATTATCACGCTGACGGTATTGTTATAAGTACTCCGACAGGATCTTCAGCTTATTCACTTGCCCTTGGTGGTCCAATCATGTTACCAAATGTTGAGGCATTTGAAATAACGCCCATTGCACCGCAGTTTCTTGCAACAAGGAGCTTGGTAATACCAAGTTCTGAAAGGATATCTGTTTTTGTTAACGAGAAGGCTAATTTAATTATAGACGGTGATGTTGTTGAGCAAACTGATGTCATAAATGTAAGAAAATGTACAAGAAATGTTGTATTACTAAGACCAAAATCTTACGATTTTTCTACGTCAATAAAAGATAAGATTGGATACGGTAAGAAGATACTCGGGAACGGTACATAATTGATTTCGGTTGAGAATAATTTAGAAGGTGAAAAGATGAAATGGTTGACAAAAGATAATGTTGAAGAGCTCAAGAAATTAATCATTAAGGAAGGTTGGTATGTTGAAGATTTACTTAGAATCACAGCAGAAGCGTTCAAGGAGAGAAATATTGAACTTGCCAAGCGAGTCGAGGAAGAATACTGGGATGTTTATAACGAATATCTCGAAATTCTTAATTACTCCCAACTAATTGTAGGTTTGTGCAACCCAAATGGTTACGATCTTAGGTTTGTATTTGGATCTGCTCTCATATCAAAGATACTTCTTGATATAAGCAAGAGGTTAAAGGATATTGCTTTTGACATTAAACAGCTTGTTAGGGAACCTGAACTAAACCAAAGTGTAATGTTGCCGGAAATGTTTTCTTTCTCTCAAAAGATACTTAGGAGAGCTTTAAGAATTTACGTTGATCAAAATCTGGAGGGCGCATCTGGAGTGTGTTCACAAGATTCAATCATAGATGGAATGTTTGCAAGATTTAACGATGATATAATAAGAATTATCCAAGACAATCCTCGTTTAGTTAGAAGAGCTCTACTTCTTATGGATATATCAAAAGCTCTTGAGGAACTTTCTGATTTTTCTATCCAGATAATCGAAGTTACATATTATATACTGACTGGAAAATACCATACTTGTTACAACGATCTTCTCCAACCATTCTCAATTGAAATTTTTAAGGCAAAACAATAATGCGAACATGGAGTGAGGATTTTGAGAACGTTGACAAGATATGTTATCAAACAATCCCTAAAGCCATTTTTCATGGGACTATGTGGTTTTATCGTATTTGTCAGTGTTGAATGGCTGTATCAAATATCAGATTATATTATTAGAAACAGGGTAGGTATTGACAAACTACTTATATTTGTCATGTACAACGTACCATACTTTACCTTTCTTGGTATACCTGTTGGTGTACTATTTGCTATTTTTTGGGTTATTAGCGAGATGTACACGAGTCGTGAGATAAGTGCGCTCTTAGTGCATGGTATATCGGCAAAAAGACTTGTAACACCATTTGTAATTCTAGCAGTTGTCTTAGGCTTTTTTTCTTGGCTACTCGGAGACTATGTTGTGCCTATTTCGAACTATAAATCCACGCAGATACTGAATCAGTACATATTTCAAACACCTGAAAGTGTTGTAAAGACCAACATGCTTGTTGAGTTAGAAAAGGATGTGTATTTTTACGTAAAAGAACACAATAAACAAAAGGGAGAATTATATGACGTTGTTCTATTTAGAAACGAAGAAGGAAATGAACAAATATTAACCGCAAAGAAAGTTGTGAAGAAAAAGGACGGTTGGTTCCTTATGGATGGTTCCATGTACGTTGTTGAGATTGAGAGTGGTTTTCTAAGATTAGATATGCAGTTCAAAGAGATGAAACTCGATGTTGCTGGAGAGATAGAAGAAATGTTGAGAGCTTACAAAACAACCCGCGATAAAACATCAAGAGAATTGAGGGAGCAACTTGAGACGTACAAAAAATTGGGAATAAACACGGCAAACCTATTAGTTGAGCTCCATCAGCGATATGCAAATGCGCTTGGTGCACTTGTAATTGTTCTGTTGGGTTTACCAATTTCCTTACTGTTTGGTCTTACTAGCAGGTCTTGGAGCGTTATTTTAACATTCTTAATAGTTGTCTTGTACCAGGGTTCTGGAGCATGGCTTTCTGGTATGGGAAAAGAAGGACTGATGGATCCTATACTTGCGACCTGGTTACCGAATATTATTTTTGCTGCAATTGGATTTTTACTTTATATATTGATAGATACACCTATAGCTTACAGAGTAATAGAAGTACTTTCAAGATTGTTTATTTTCATCGTATTTTCACTCAGTTTTATATACATTACCACATCTACAGGTTTTTCATCTACAATACAAGCTAAGTCAAATGAGGCAAGTTTTTCTACGAATTCTGTAATTTTTCGTGGAGAAGTAGTCTTGCTATGGGATAAATATAAGATAATCTGCGAAGAGGCATCTGCTACTGTATCTGATGGTACTGTAAAAGTTTTGGAGGCATATGGAAATGTGAAATTCTATGACCAAGATAGACTCTACGTTTCAAAAAAAATCAGATACGAATTTGAAAGTGATAAAGCATTAATTGTAAATGCTAAGGTAGTTTACAATTATGATTACAAAGGAAAGAAAGTGCCAGTGTATGTTTATGGTTCTCAAATAGAGTACGATGCCGAAACATCTTCAGGCATTATTCAAAGTTCACACTTAACAACATGTGAATTAGAAGAACCGCACTACATGATACTTTCGTCTGCCGTCTTTGTACTTGAAAATAAATATATTATAGCAGAAAACTCTTTTCTAGTTGTCTTAGGTGTAC
>JBCNVJ010000261.1:0-2520 GCA_039630255.1 Fervidobacterium sp.
TGAAAGCGCGCCACATTAATTGTCCTCTTGTTAGATATACTTCTTCAAAATCTATTGCACCACTTTCGTCTGTTGGAATGTTTTGTTGATTAAATTTTTTCTTTTCTTCGCTCATTTTTTCAAGCCCTCCTTATTCGTATCTAATTCTTGGATCTACTGCTGCAAGTAGTATGTCACCGACAAGATTACCAAGTACCAATAACACAACACTAATAACTGTACTTGCCATGACAACATAATAATCTTTTTGAAGAAGAGCTTGATAAGTAAGCCTTCCAAGACCTGGCCAGGAGAATATCGTTTCTGTGATTACCGCACCACTGAGCAAACCAGCTAAACTTCCACCAAACATTGTAACAAGCGGGTTAATGGCATTTCTTAATGCGTGCTTGTATATGACAACCCTTTCGGGCATTCCTTTCGCTCTTGCAAATTCAACGTAATCTTCGTTGAGAACATCAAGTAGAGTACCTCTTTGATACCTCATCAATCCTGCAAATCCACCGAACGTTAACGTAAATGCTGGAAGTTGTAATCGCCAGAATATATCTTTAAATGCATTCCATACATCGAGTCGAACTGTTTCTGGACTATACATACCACCTACGGGGAACCATCCAGTACGCGCTGCCATGTATAGTAAAAGTAAAGCTAAGAAAAATCCTGGCAGTGCCAATCCACTGAATGCAACAACTGTAAGTATTTTATCAGTTGTGGTGTATTTTTTTAATGCCGAAAGTACACCAAGAACAATTCCTATAATCCAAGAAAGTACAAATGAGTATAGTGAAAGTACAAACGTACCAAGTAATCTTTCTGAAATTAAATCTATAACTGGTCTTCTGTAATAAAATGAATAACCAAAGTCCAGTCTGAGTAGCTTGCCAAACCAATAAAAATACTGAACAACGGCAGGCTTATCCAATCCAAGTTCTTTTGCCATGGACTGTAGGGTCTCCTTAGAGATCGACGGATCAAGTTTATACTGATCTAAAAACGTACCTGGTGATAACTGCATAAGTGTGAAAACAATAATCGTTATTATCCATAATTCTGGTAGCATTATTATTAGTCTTCGTGCAATATATTTGATCAAACCTATTCACCTCTCCCTCTTTAGTATGCCTCCATCAGACGGTTAAAAATATAAAAAATGAATTGTAATTCGTCCAATACTTAAACTAACCGGACTCCGGAAACCGGATTCCGGAGTCCGGGAGCAGGTTCTTAGTATCAGTTTTCGTCTTTATAGAGCCAATCAATGTTCCATGTGGTTCCACCAAGCATCGTTATCTTAACGTTCTTTACTGTATTTCTCCATGCAAAAAGCCTTAAGCTATTAACTGTGTAAATAAGTGGTAAGTTTTCAGATGCAAGTTTTTGGAACTTTGCCCAGTAGTCTTTCACGACTTCGTTGTCAAGTATTCTCACATTTTCCTTGAATATCTTGTCGATTTCCTTTTCAAAGTCTGGTAAGAAATATGCTTTTGCATCAACCCAGTTTGCTACATTAGGTGATAAATTCCAGAAGTGTAATGAACCATCAACTGCCCAAACGTTTCTTCCACCTTGCGGTTCATCAGAACCTGTTAACCCGATGATTATTGCATCCCAGTCACCAACATTAAGCATTCTGTTGACAAGTGTGTTGAAATCTCCAGGTACGAATGTAATATCCATACCAAGTTGTTTAAGAGCAGCTGTTATGATGTTGCCCATACCTTCACGAATTGTATTACCTGCGTTCGTTTCGATAACAAATTTAACTGGTCTACCTTTGCTATCGATGAGTTTACCGTTTTTATCCCAGCTGAATCCACCAAGTTTAAGTTCTGCCTTTGCTTTGTTAAGATCGTATGGATATTTGACGGAGACTTTTTCATTGTAGAATGGAGAAGCCATTGATACTGGTGACCATTGTTCTACAGCAAGGCCATTGAAGAGTGTATCGATCATCTTTTTCTTATCCATTGCATAAGCGACTGCTCTTCTGAAATTTGGATTTCTGAACCATTCTCTCTTTGCCTCGTCTTTATTGTTCCAGTTGAATGTGATAAATTGTGTACCGTAAGCTGGACCATAAGCAAGAACTGTTATGTTGAATTTCTTTTCATTTTCCTTGAAGTAGTTGAATTCCGTTCCTCTTGGGGAGTAAATGTCAACTTCTCCCTTTTCAAATGCAAGTTTTTGCGCATCTTGGGAAGAAATAATCTTGTACACTACTTCCTTTAAGTAAGGAAGTTGTTGACCGTTTTTGTCCTTTTTCCAGTAATTTGGATTGGCTACAAATCTGACGAATTGGTCTGGTACGTATTCCACGGGAATAAATGGTCCCAAGCCAACGATTTCCTTTTTATTTATTGCATCCACTGTCCAGAACTCAGCAAATTTTTTGTTCTTAACCCAGCTTTCAGCTTTGTGTTTTGGGAATATGTACATTCCACCGAGATATCTGAGAGCAAGCCTAAATGGTTCTGGATAGTACATTCTTACTGTGTAATCATCAATCTTTGTAGCTTT
>JBCNVJ010000262.1:0-1624 GCA_039630255.1 Fervidobacterium sp.
CTTGCTTTTAACGAAAGATCGTTGAACCTGTTTACTACATACTCGAGTTTATCTTCTACTTGATGTTTGTTCTGGTTCACTTGTAGAGTTTCATTGCACCACAATGTAAATTCTTTTAGATCGCTTTCGAGATTTTTCAGATCTGAGAGAAATTCTTCCGAGTCAAATGAACTGTAAATGTTTGTTAAGTCCCATCTCATAACTGACACCTCCAATAAAAGATTCAAATATTAGTTCGCATACAAAATTATATCACAAAGTGTTATAATTTAATTGAGTTGTTTGTAATTTCAAGTAGGAGGTATTCAGCATGATAACGACAAAAAAGATAATAGATATGAAGGGAAAAGAACCGATAACTATGATTACAGCATACGACTATCCTACAGCTAAGATAGCATACGAAGCGGGTATAGAATTACTACTTGTTGGAGACTCCTTAGGCAACGTGTTACTCGGATATGACAGTACCATTCCAGTTACGATGGAAGATATGTTGATTCATATAAAGGCTGTTAGAAGAGCGGTTCCAGATGCTTTCATAATAGGTGACATGCCGTTTTTGTCTTACGAAGTAAGTGTCGAGAAAGCTGTAGAAAACGCGGGCTTAATGATGAAAGCAGGGGCAAACGCAGTAAAACTAGAAGGTGGTGAGGAACACGCAGAAACAATTCGAAGAATAATAGCTGCAGGTATTCCTGTGATGGGGCATCTTGGTTTCACTCCTCAATCAGTAAATTTACTCGGAGGTCATCGCGTGCAAGGTAAAACACCTGAAAGCAGAGTAAAAATTCTCAAAGATTCAAAAATCCTTGAAGAGCTTGGCTGTTTTGCTATTGTCTTGGAACTGGTAGTTGAGAGTGTTGCAAAAGAGGTGACAGAAAATATAAAAATACCTACCATTGGAATAGGTGCCGGTAGGTATTGTGATGGACAGGTATTAGTTTTTCATGATGTCGTAGGATTGACTAATTTAAACTTGAAATTTGTTAAAAGATACGCTGATGTGTACAATGTAATGCTAAACGCAGTGAAAGAGTACAAAAATGAAGTAAAAAATAGAACATTCCCATCTCATGGACACGTTTTTGAATAAAATTTCACATCTCTTTGTCAAGTTCACTTTTGATAAACTCGTTCCATAGTGTTACAAAAAATATTGCCACCGGTACTGCGAAAAATGTTCCAACAAGTCCGTAGAACAAACCTATGAGGAATATAAATATAAGCATAAGCACAGGGTTGATGTCAGCCCTTTTTTTCATTATAAAAATAAAAAATAAGAATGCTCCCAGGTGAATTAACATGACGATGGTGTTGACTATTATAAAGTTTTTCAACCCTAAACCAAGACTTACTATAAGGATTGGTATCCATTCTATCACAACACCGACGATCGGGATGAAATTGGTGACAAATCCCCAGAAAGACAACAAAACTTTGTATTCTGGTAAGTAAAAACTGAACAGTACATAAAAAGATATAGCCACCACGAATGCCCCAAGAAGCATAACGTCAACATAACTGGAAAGTGCTATACCAAGTTTTTTCAAAAAATCTTCTATCAGTGGTCTAACTTTCTTAGGGAATAGTCCAGGTAAAGCTTTTGTTGTCCAGCTTGTAT
>JBCNVJ010000263.1:0-2613 GCA_039630255.1 Fervidobacterium sp.
ATCCGGATACATTGTCCATAACAACGTTTGGTTCTTTTTCTGGTAGCCATAAATGGGGCGGAGCAGCTTTGCTTCCGAACGGTCTTGTGCTTGCATCGCCACTTGATGCCACACAATTACTACTGATAAATCAATACACCCAGCAGACGACGCTGTTTGGAAACATTTCTGGTACACACAAATGGTTAACGCTAATTGTACTTCCAAACGGTTACGTTTTAATGCCACCTTCGTGCCACGCCTCAGCTTTGTTAGTAAATCCATACACACAAGAAACAATGACAATCGGAAATTTTGGAACAACAAGTGGCGCAAAATGGGATGGTGCATCTTTGACTCCGCAGGGTATTATCGTGTGTGCTCCGTGTGTTTATTCTGGTGCGCTATTAATAGATATCAGCAGAATACCATTTCTATGAGGAGGTATGCGCATGAAAAAGCGTGTTTATATTGTTCCGAACGATGTTGGTCTTAGAAACACCCTCTCTGCCGCGGGAGTTGTGATCTATACAGTCAGACTTGTAAATGGCGAAGAAGTGGACGTGTGCGATGAAACGTATGCCAGAGACGACGCGATCGCACGCATTCTGGACAGATACTGTGAATACGCTGAAATTGAAACTGTAGAAAGGGAGTGGTGACGGGAATGCACGAAGATGTCGCGTTGGGTGTGTTGGTGCTGGCAGAGTGCGCACATTTCTACAGCGCGTTCAACCCCAGCATTTTCACCATTCGCAGGTTTCCAGACGAACAGACAAAGAGAGATATCACAATCGGGTGCTTGCTAGCTTCCATATTCGGAATTGCAATATCCTTCGCAACAGCCAAAATCGCAAAGAGCAACAAGCCTCTAATCTTCGGAATTATCGCCGTTGTGTCCATGGATATCATCTACCTCTATGCTGCATACACAGCAAACGGTAACAATCCAATTAACAAACAGACAAAGGAATAAAAATTTGACATGGTTTCATAAAAAGTTATACTAATCTCGGAGGTGAATAAATGTCTACTACATTGGAAGAGCAGGGAGTTCTGGAGCTGAGCTGTAGCACCAATTCGTCGCAAGTGAACATCATCGCGATTGCGGACGTGCATATCGGTCACCCTGGAGCAAAGATCGAAGACTTCATCGAAATTCTCAAACGCGCGAAGAAACAGAACGATTACGTCGTCCTGCTCGGAGATATAGTAGACAACCCCGATGAGAAAACTGGACTGTACGACGCCAACACCACACCAGAACAGGCAATGATGAAGTTCATAGAAATACTCGCACAGCACAAGACAAAGATCCTGTGCGTAGTTTCGGGAAACCACGAGTACAGAACGAAGAAAAAGAGCGGAATCGACACACTCAACGTTGTATGTCAGCAGTACAAAATACCCTACACCGCAGGAATCGCAATCATACGCTTGAAGTTAAAACATACCAACTTCGATATAGTCGTTGGACACGGATACTCTGCGGCACGAACGTTAAATTCGAAGGTTGGAACGATGACCGAATTGACCAGGGTTGTAAAGAACGCAGATGTGTACATCGTGGGCCATACACACCAGCCATCCATCGTTCCAATTGCCAGCTTCGAATTTAACGATTCTGTCAAACAACGTCAAAGCTTACTCATCACAGCACCATCGTGGTTGTCGTATTCGATATATTCAGCACAAAAGTTCATGCCACCGTCACCACGAGGGTTCATAAAGATCACACTCACAGTCAATGGAAAGATCTCCGCATCACTGGATCTAGAGAGGAGCGTGGTATTATGATGCTTAAGTTTCCAAACTCGAAATACAAGATAACGATCACAACAGAAATCGAAGATCCCAACGCGCTATCTGATGACGATAAAGTTCTTCTAGGATGGGCAGATTACGCAAATAGAGAAATTCTGTTAGCCAAAAATCCTTACATGTACGAAGTTCTCTTGCACGAAATTGTCCATGTTCTTTTAATCGAGTGCGGAATGATAGATTTAGGTCACAATGAAATTGCTGTATCCAGTATTACAGATAAATTGCTATATCTCCTCCGAAAGAATAAAAAAATCTTTATGAAAATAATGGAGGGAGAGAGGAATGGCAAAAAAACCGTACAAGCACTCAACAAGGGGGTATCCGCTTCCAGCTCACAGAAGAAAAGGACCCGACCAGATAAAGCCACTGTCGACGAAGACGAACAGGATGCTAGTTCTTAACCATGCAATCCTTCATGCTTGGGCACGCGATCCTGCGCGCACGAACTGGTCGATGGAGGCGATCGAGAAAGAGCACAACAGACTCGCTGCAGAAATGAAAAAGCGCGGATTTAAACACACGTCGCCTTTAAAATTTTCGCGTAAATGGGAAGAAATATGACACTCTTCGACATGACCTATTACACAACGGAATTGAAACTAATTTTAAAATATTTAAAACGTAAAAAGAACCTTCGCTGTAAGCACATTCGCGAATTGCCATACTATTCAAATAGATTCAACAGATACGTCCTAATCTGCGAAAACGCTGAAGGAAAAGAGGTTCTAATTGAAGTTTTTGAATACAAAGAAATCAAGGAGGAATAAACATGGAGTGGCTTGTTTTCATTCTCGTTTCAATCGAACCTAA
>JBCNVJ010000264.1:0-1880 GCA_039630255.1 Fervidobacterium sp.
GGTTGTATGCAACCTAAGGGGGAATACAGAAAAATTTTGCAAAAGGCTGTATCGGAGTATACTGATTATATTGTAAAACCCATCAGTAAAGATTATAAATACAATGGTTGTTGCTCGTTCTATCTGATTTAACAAATTCTCGAATAGTTAGTTAAATAAATATAAGCCTGAAAATCCTAACTAATCAATTGTGAGGTGTTATCTGTGAAAAAAAATCTACTTGATTTCAACTACGAAGAATTGATAGAAGAATTTGGAAAACTTGACCTTGAGCGATTCAGAGTAGATCAAGTTTGGGATTGGATCTACAAAAAGAAGGTTTTTGATTTTCAAGGAATGACAAATCTTTCTAAGGAGAATAGAAAGATACTTTCAGAGAGATTTTATGTCTTTATTCCAGAGCTTTTGGACATACAAATATCAAAAATAGACAAGACTACAAAGTTTCTTTGGAAACTTGAAGACGGAAATACTATCGAATCTGTTCTGCTTTTTCATCCAGATAGAATAACAGCTTGTATTTCTACACAAGTTGGTTGTCCGGTGAAATGTGCTTTTTGTGCGACTGGTCAAAGCGGCTATGTAAGGAATTTAACTGCTGGCGAGATTGTTTCCCAAGTTATAGCAATGGAATCACACAGACATGTCAACATAGGTAACATCGTTTATATGGGTATGGGAGAACCATTGTTGAATTACGCTGAAGTTGTAAAAAGTGTACGAATTTTGAACCATAAGAAGGGTAAAAATATCAGTATGAGAAGGATATCAATTTCCACCGTTGGAATCCCTGAAAAGATTATCGATTTGGCAAAAGACTTACCCGAGGTAAAGCTTGCTGTCTCATTACATGCGCCAACAAATTATAAGCGCGACATTATAGTTCCAATGAACAAAAAATATTCAATTGAAGAAATAATACATGCTGCAAAAGAGTATCAAAAACTTACAAAAAACAGAGTTACGTTTGAGTACATATTGATAAAAGAATTCAATGACTATGTTGACGATGCAGAGAAACTTGCCGAATTACTTAGAGGACTTGGTGCTTATGTCAATCTCATACCGATCAATCCCGTTTCGTTACAAAGTGATATAAGACTTGAAAGACCGCAACATTGGGCAATCGAAAGGTTCAAAGAAATACTTGATAAACATAATATAGAGAATGAAATCAGAAAAGAAAAAGGAACAGACATAGATGCTGCATGCGGACAGCTGAGAAGAAGAAAAAGTTCATGACAAAACATTCATGATATTAAGCTAAATATTCAGTACTAAATAGTATATTTACACCTTTTACTATTTATGGAGGTGTTTATGTGATAGTTAGAAGAAGAAAAGTTGATAATTCAAAAAGTAAAAATTTTCATTTTGGTAGTTTTCTATCATCAATCTTTGGAAACATAGTAATCATATTAACTGCAATTATCACAGGAATTGTAGCTGGTCTTTTGTTTTTTTACCTATCCATGTATCTCCAAGCAAAGAAGGTCTCTACAATCCTACCAAGTTATATCAATATGGATTCCAAGAAGGCAGAGCAAGAACTCAAAAAAATGGGAGTCAAAGTTGTGGTTTTGGGTGAAAGTGGTAAGGTTATTAAAATGGACCCTTTGCCTGGTAGAAACGTTAAGCTGGGGAGGGAAATTAAATTATTCACTGAAAATATAAAGATGGCGAAGATCGTATTACCAGATTTTAAGTACAGCTGGTATAAAACAGTTGAACGTATAATGAAAGAACTTAATATCAGTACATCTATAAAAGTGGTGGATTCTAATGAAATATATGGTACTGTTCTTTCTACCTTGCCAGAACCTGGAAAAGAGATAGCATCGTCGCAGAATATAGTCTTGTATATTTCATCTGGTAGAACT
>JBCNVJ010000265.1:0-4010 GCA_039630255.1 Fervidobacterium sp.
ATAAAAGGATGGAAACTGACTCGACAGAGCAAGCGCAGATACGAAGACTATTTTGAAAAACGCATAGATCCATATGGAAGAGAATATTACTGGATGTTAGGAGACATAATAGAAGATGATACTGATCCAAAAGCAGATTATAAAGCTTTGGAAAATGGATATATTTCGGTAACTCCAATAAGCATATTTATGACTAATGAAGAATTGCTCAAAGAATTGGAGGGAATATACAGTGACAATAAGAACCTTAGGTGATCCGATACTTAGAAAAAAATCAGAACCTGTTGCTGATTTCTCCAAAGTACGTGCAATTTTGGAAGAATTCAAATCGACCATGTATACGGAAGACGGTGTTGGACTTGCAGCACCACAAGTAGGAATATCTATGCGATTCTTTGGTATGGACGATGGGACCGGCTTTAAAATGATTGTAAACCCGGAAATATTGGAGAAATCCGAAGAAAAAGAAATCGGAGAAGAAGGTTGCCTTAGTGTACCTGGAGTATTCGCGAATATTCAAAGACATAGGTGGATAAGAGTAAGATATCAGGACGAACACGGAGTCTATCATGAAGAATTTTTAGAAGGATACGCAGCAAGAATATTCCAACACGAGTATGATCACCTCGATGGTGTTCTTTTCATAGATCACCTCGATTCGAAAGCTCGTACTGCACTTTCACAACAATTGAAAAAGATAATGGAAGATAAAAGGAAAGAGAAAGAGAAAAGAAAAGAATAAATTATATAATATTTCGTAAAAGGAAATTATTGAATTTTTTAGAATATCTGGTATAATTAAGTTGGCAATCAAGTATAAAGACGATTGCTAACTCTCCTCCTGAGGAGGTGCAAAATATGAATGGAAAAGTCAAGAAGAATTTTGTACTTGAGTATGAACTGGATGTGCTGGAAAAAAAGATTAAGATCAACGAAAAGCCAGAAACACCGCTTAAAGATTTTCTTAAAGAACTAAAAGCTTCAGATGATTTCCTCTCAAAGATGTTGTACAAAGATATTATCGAAACAGCATTGACAGAAATGCGTGTTATGGCTTGGACAGGAATGGATATCAAAGAATGGTTAAACTCGGTCGGGTATGAAAATGATAACGAGCAGAATGTTAAGTCAAGCCAATAAGAAGTATGAAATTGTTCTGAAGCGAGAAGTAATCAAAATATCGCCGAAGCATTTGCTTCGGCGATGTTTTATTACAGACCAATTGAGTTATCCTCTATTGTTTTTAAAGTAAAATTTCTAAAATCCTCTAAATTTCATCAACATTTTTCACTAAATATTGATTTCTGAAAACCTAACACGGCTATTTTTTCCCTGTCAGCTATCATCAATTTTTTGTGATATAATATTAATCGAATGTCATTGAAATAATGCAGCGTATGTGATCAAGCTAAAAAACAAAAGAAGATTTGAGTAAAAAAGATATAATGAATAAGACAAAACTAAAAATCTGATAGATTAATCATTTTGATCAAGGTGAAGGAGTAGAAAGTTGGAGGCGAAAAAGGTAAGATATAGCATAGACTAGGCGCATACAAAATCATAAAAGGAAAATTTCAATCTAAATCCGGACAAAAGGAGGGATAAATATAAAATCAGGTGAAAAGGAAGCGTATAGTTTTACAGAGTTTCATAGAAATTTATTTGTATTTGGCGTTATAGTTGGCATTTCATTTGTTGTGGGTATGACAATATTTGGATATTTGCTTTATCTTTCAAGGCTTCCACAGAAAACCCTCACAGTAACTGGTTCTGCCAGAGAAAAGGTTATTTCAGATATAGCTAAATGGAAATCAGGTTACTCTGTCAGAGTTTCAGAGCCGAATCTACAGGATGGTTTTAAATTAATGAAATCATACGAAAAAATAGTACTTGAAATATTCAAAGAAAACGGTATAGATATTAACCAACTGGACTTATCCGCAATAAGTGTTAACGAAGAGTACTCTGATCCACAAATTAAGACCGAGCGCTCATACGTACTTTATCAAAGTATATACTTAGTCACAAAAGACGTCCAGCATGTATACGAAAAGTCGAAAAATATCACTCAAAGAGTACTTGACACAGGTATAGCATTTCAATCTTATCCAGTGGAATACTATTACTCAAAATTGGCAGAGAAGCGAGTTCAGTTGTTATCACAAGCTGTTAGAGATGCACGTAAACGTGCCGAGGAAATAGCTAAGAGTGGGGGGTTAAAAGTAGGAAAAGTTCTCAGTGCAAAAAGCGGTGTTGTTCAAGTACTTGCTCCAAATAGTGTAGAAGTAAGCGATTACGGTTCTTACGACACATCTACAATAGAGAAAGAGATAATGGTCACGGTTAACGTTGTATTTGAAGCAAAATAGTGGAGGTGAAAGCGATGAAAGATTACATGGCACAGTACAGAAAATGGTTAGAAAGTCCTCACATAGACGACAAAACAAAACAGGAGCTAAAAGCAATTGAGGGAAATGAAGAAGAAATAAAAGAAAGATTTTTATTCGACCTCGAGTTCGGTACAGCTGGTTTAAGAGGCAAGATAGGTGCTGGTACTAACAGAATGAATATATATACCGTTGGAAGAGCCACGCAAGGACTCGCCGAATATATAATTAGTAAAGGCGAAGAATACATTAAAAAAGGTGTAGTGATTGCTTATGACGTGCGGAGAATGTCATACGAATTTGCGCGTATTACAGCACAAATTTTGGCCGGAAACGGTATACAAGTTTACTTATTTGACGACATAAGACCTACCCCTATCTTGTCATATGCTATTCGTCATCTAAAAACTGCTTCCGGGATAGTCATAACGGCAAGTCATAACCCACCCGAATACAACGGTTACAAAGTATACTGGGAAGAAGGTTCTCAAATAATGGACGATGTAGCAAAACCAATTGAAGAGAATATAAAAAAGATAGATGATTTTGATAAAATAAAGAAAATGGACTTCGATGAAGGTTTATCAAAAGGCTTAATTAAACTTGTTGGTAAAGAGATAGATGAAGCCTATTTTGAAAAAGTACTAAGCTTATCATTGAACGAAGATATAGACAAAGATATTCCGATAATCTACACACCATTACATGGTACTGGTGGCAAATTTGTTAGAACCATCTTAACAAAACGTGGCTTTACAAACTTCACAATCGTTCCAGAGCAAGAAGAACCAAACAGTGAATTCCCAACAGTCGAATATCCAAACCCTGAGGATTTAAGAACATTTGACCTTGCTCTGAAATATGCAAAGGAAAAGAACGCTGAGCTAATACTTGCCACAGATCCGGATGCGGATAGAAACGCTGTAATGGTAAAACACAACAACGAATACATTCCGCTAAACGGTAACCAAACTGGTGCGCTATTGATCGAATACTTACTTTCACAACGAAAAGCTAAAAAACTGTTGCCAAAAAATGGAATAATAATAAAATCAATTGTTACAGGCGACTTGGGCAAAAACATAGCTAAACAATACGGCGTTGAAACATTCGAAACACTCACAGGATTTAAAAACATATGCGGGTTAGAGAACGCACTTGAAAATAAATATTCTTTCCAATTTGGTTATGAAGAGAGCATTGGGTATGTAACAGGAGATTTTGTAAGAGACAAAGATGGAATAATGATGTCGATGCTTATCTGTGAAATGGCAGCTTATTATAAAAAGCAAGGAAAAACATTGATCGATGTTTTAGAATCCTTGTATAAAAAATTCGGCTACTATCTTGAAGACAACTTCTCACCGATCTATGAAGGACTCAAAGGAATGGAAAAAATACGAAGAATTATGGAAACTTTTAGAAAAAAATTCCCGAAAGAGATAGGTACCCTTGAACTTGTAAAATACATCGATTATAAAGAAAGAAAAATATTTGACAAGCACGGAAACATAATTGGAGAAGTTGAACGACACATACCAGCATCAAATGTCCTCAGATTCTTTCTTAGTGATGGCTCTTGGTATGCCATTAGGCCTTCGGGTACGGAACCAAAACTCAAAG
>JBCNVJ010000266.1:0-1515 GCA_039630255.1 Fervidobacterium sp.
GTAGTTCTTTTCCTTCAAGGAATTCAAGAGAAGCTCCACCACCTGTTGAAACATGACTGAATTTCTTTTCAAGTCCAAATTGGCTTACTGCTGCTGCACTGTCTCCACCACCAACAACCGTTGTGACACCTTTATCCGTTAATGAACCAATGAATTCAGCAACTACCTTTGTTCCCACAGCGAAATCCTCAATTTCGAACACTCCAAGTGGTCCATTCCAAACAACAGTCTTAGCATCAGTAAGTTTTGATTTAATAAGTTCTATACTTGCAGGACCTATATCGTAACCAGCCCAACCTTCTGGTATTCCTTCTTCACAAGTAAAGACCTTTTTCTCAACACCTGCTTCCATTTTTTGTGCACAAACAGCATCCGTTGGTATAACTAGTTCCACTCCTTTTTCTTTTGCTTGTTCTAAGAGCTGTCTTGCCAGTTCTATTTTATCTTCTTCAACAAGAGAGTTTCCTGTTCGTTTTCCAAGGGCTCTCCAGAATGTAAACATCATAGCTCCACCAATGATTATTCTATCGGCTTTGTTAAGTAAATTAGTTATAACTCCAATCTTATCAGAAACCTTTGCTCCACCGAGTACAACAACATAAGGTTTATCAGGGTTAAGGGTAGCTTTTGCAAGAAACTTTATTTCCTTTTCCATCAGAAAGCCTGCTACACTCGGTATATATTGAGCAATACCAACATTACTTGAATGTGCTCTGTGAGCAGTACCGAATGCATCGTTCACGTGAATATCCGCAAGTGCTGCCCATTTTTTGGCAAGTTCAAGATCATTTTTTTCTTCCCCTGAATCAAATCTTGTGTTTTCAAGCATGAGAATTTCGCCTTCTTTTAATTCTGAGACAGCTTTCTCGACTTCTTCTCCATACAATGCTGGAACAAATTTTACTTCCTTACCAAGTAACTGAGCAAGTCTTTCAGCCGCTGGTTTAACTGTGTACTTCGGATCTGGACCACCTTTTGGTCTACCAAGGTGAGAAAGAAGGATTAATTTTGCACCTTGATCAAGTACGTATTTAATTGTTGGGATTGCTTCAACAATTCTTGTGTCATCTGTTACAACTCCGTCCTTTACTGGAACGTTGAAGTCAACACGCATAATTACTCTTTTACCTTTGAGGTCAACATCACGGATTGTAAGCTTTTCCATTTTTTACACCTCCCGAATAATTTACTATGTAAAGAAGCAACGTACTTCAAATAAAGGGGGGAAAATATCCCCCCTTCGGTTTCTTAAGATTAAAGCATCTTCTCAACAAGTTCTATTGTATCAACAACTCTACATGTGTAACCGTATTCATTATCGTACCAACTATAAACTGTTACAAATGTTCCATTCATAACTTTCGTAAGCGTTGCGTCATAAATTCCAGCGTATGTTGTACCAACTATATCCATGCTAACTATTTGTTCATCGTTATACTTAATTATTCCCTTGAGTCTTCCTTCTGTTGCTTCTTTAACTTTTGCGTTGACTTCCTCAGCCGTTGTTGCTTTCTC
>JBCNVJ010000267.1:0-7844 GCA_039630255.1 Fervidobacterium sp.
GTTTCTCTAGCATATTTTTATAATGTGGAAAGTTTTCGCGGTTCCACGTGAAAACTTTATACTTCTCCATATAATCGATATCAAGATAAATAACATCGCAAGGAATTCTTTTCTCCCTAAGCTTTGCAGCAATGTTTATCACTTCTTCTTCATTAAAATAACTCCATCTTGACTGTTGATATCCAAATGCCCAAATTGGAAATGCTACGTTCTTTCCTGTTAGATTTATGTATTGAGCCAAAATATCCTTTATGTCTTTACCTGTAATTATGTATTGAAAAAATCCAGAGCCTTTTATTTTATAAGTCAAGATCCTATTATTGTCAGAATCTATATCAATCTCCATCCACCCAGGATAGTCTGTAAAGCAGCCATAAACTTTTTCTAAATCATTGGAAACAAATATAAAAAATGGAAAACTCTTGTACAAAGGATCTGCTGAAGGATGGTGCGTAAAATTGTCTGTATTCCAAAATGTATATTTGCGTCCTTTTCTGTTAAGTGGACCAACTTTGTCCCCAAATCCAAAATAGTATCCATCAGATTTTGATAGCCTTTTTAACACTAACAAACCATCTTCACTGCCTAAGTATATATCCTCGAACAGATCAGCAAATTGTCGTGGCTTAGCATCAACAAAAGAATTTCTAACAACTGCTTCACTGTCTACATCTGGGAAAAAGTATGTAAGTCTGTAAACCACTGCAATACCTCCGTTTCGAAGTTCAGAGTTTTTTCTTTCCAAATACTTTGTTAATTAAGACTTAAAGTCGTTTTATATTATTATATTGTCTATCAATCTTGCTCTTCCAACAAAGGCAGCAACTGCTATTATCACTTTTTTTTCTATCCTTTCTACGGGAACTAAAGTTTCTTCATCCACTATTTCAACATAATCTATTCTAATTAGAGGGTGATCTAAAATCTTATACATAGCCTGTTTTATAACCTCAACATTTTTTTGACCGTTGTCTATTAGTTCCTTAGCCTTTAATAAAGATTTATATAATCTTGTAGCTTGTTCCCTTTCATCTTGGTTCAAATAAACATTTCTCGAAGACATGGCAAGCCCATCTCTTTCACGTACAATTGGTAACTCTATCATCTGGACATCCATATTTAAATTTTGTACCATTCTACGTAAAATTCTGAACTGCTGAGCATCTTTCTGACCAAAATATGCCCTTGTTGGTTTTATTATATTGAACAACTTGGTAACAACCGTGCATACTCCCCTGAAATGTCCAGGCCTTTTCGCACCACAAAGATATTTAGAAAGTTCTATTTCATCAACATAAACAGAATAATTTTGTGGATACATTTCTTCCACATTTGGATAAAATACAAAATCCACATTTAAAGGTTCAAGCAACCTTAAATCTCGCTCGAGGTCTCTCGGATATCTATCAAGGTCTTCGTTTGGTCCAAATTGAGTCGGATTTACAAAAATACTCACAACAACTATATCATTTTCTTCACGCGCTTTCTGAACCAATCTTAGATGTCCGTCGTGTAAATATCCCATCGTAGGTACAAATCCAATACTCTTTTTTTGTTCAAGTATATCACTTGAAATTTTTTTCATCTCTGCAATTGTGTGTACAAGCCGCATAAAAAAACCTCCCTTTTAGGTTGAAAGGTTTATAAAATAAATAAGTCAACTGTTATCAGATTGCTCTTGCATACATTCCTGACTCGGTTCTATAAATAAGTCCCTTGAGCTCAAGAATTGTGAGCAGTACCATTATTTCTGAAAAGTTTTTTGACGTTTTTTCCAAAATTTCTTCCACAGTATGTTCGGTAGACAAAATATTTATAATTAGCTTTTCTTCCTCAGATAGTTCTACCAGTTTTTTGTGCTCTTTAAATCCGTAATATTCAAGTATTTGATACGGATTAGTTACCAAAAATGCGCCATTTTGTATGAGGTAGTTTGTTCCCTCAGACGAGGGTTTATATATATCTCCGGGGACTGCGAATATGTCCTTTCCTTGCTCTAAACCAAACTTTGCTGTTATGAGTGCACCACTGTCCATGCCAGCTTCTGTTACCAACACGCCTTGCGATAAGCCAGATATTATTCTATTTCTTGCTACAAATGTGTATTTTTGGGGTCTTTCCCAGGGCAAATATTCACTCATAACACATCCTTTTTTGATTATTTCTTTGTAAAGTAACTCATTTGACTTTGGGTATACAACATCAACTCCACAACCTAAAACAGCAATTGTGCGTCCTGCTGAATTCAAGGCTGTCATATGAGCAATACTATCTATTCCATACGCCATTCCACTGACAATAACAAAGTATTTTGTCAATTCTTTAACAAACTGTTCTGTGACTTGTTTACCATAATTACTCATTTTCCGTGTTCCAACAACAGCAAAAAGGTTGTAAGCTAAACAATCAACTTCACCTTTCACAAACAAAAAAACCGGAGGATTGGAGATATTTCTAAGAACCTCCGGGTATTCTTCATCCCAGTAAGTAATAAGATGAATATCCTTTTTTGATAACCTTTCCTCAATCTTTGAAACCAATTCTTTAAATTCGAAAGACAAAGATCCACCAGTATTTATAGACTTTCCATAAGATAGAAACTCTTCAATTTCCGAAAGGCTTTTCTTAAACAACTTGCAATATGCTACCAATTCGGAATTTTTCATAGATTCCCTCTTTTATTTAAATGGATACAGTTATAAATTCAAGAAATTTTCTTATTTTTCGAAAGTATTTCTTTTATAGCCTCTTCTACCCCAGATTTTTTTCCAGGTAAGCACTTGTCCGGTTTGTCCCCCTTTGCTACCGCTTTCGCATATCCCTCACAACCAGGATAACCGCAAGCACCGCAGTTTATACCAGGTAACGCTTCTAGTATTAATCTAACTGTTGGATCTTCTTCAACTTTGAACTTTTCACTCACAAAAGACAAGAATAGTCCAAAAACAAAACCTATACCACCAAGTAAAACAGCAGAATACACAACCACCACACAGTTCACCTCCAACAAAACTGACCCTGGATTCAAAGTTAATTAAAGAACTCTGCTTTCTTGAATTTATTATATCTTAAATTGTGTTTAAATGCAAATCATAAACTTGAGCTGATTTTCTCTGTAGTAAAAACTCTATTGATTCATTCGTTTCATTGAATTAACATTGTAAAACTTGAAAATTTACACAATCGCATGTATAAATGTACTGCAGCGACCCCCCTATCCCCCCTTGGAAGAGTTGAAAAACTTTTTCAAGTACCCCCGGAAAACGTCCGGGGGATTTTTTGTTTTTCTAAGAAAAATGTTATAATTATAATTACTTAGAAAATGTAACTTTGTTTTTCTTAATTTGAAAAAGTCTGGTTGGTGATTCTATGGCTGGTATAGGCTTTGAACTTAATAAATTACTAAAAAGAAACTCCTTCTTCTCGGATATATTTGCATTTTTTTATTCGGCTAACATTTCAGCTGGCCCATGGATCATATCTTCAATCACGGTATTTCTAATACAATCGCTTATTCCACAAGAAAAAATTCCGTTTCTTATTTCCGGTATAATATACACGTTCATATTCTCCACCATATTGTTTGGCAGTGTTTCAACTTCCGTAACACGTTATCTTTCAGATCTGATATATAGAAAAGATTTTCAAAATATATATCAACTCTACATATCTAGTGTAAACTATGCTCTTTTGTCTTCAGCTATTTTTTTGGTTATTTTCTTCACGGCGAATCGCATTTTTGATGTTGTCAAGATAGGACTTTTCTCTTATTCTCTAACAGTATTAACCGTAATATGGGTGCAGACAGTTTTCATATCGTCCATCAGAAAGTTTTTTCCAGTTGTCAGTGCTTTCCTCATCGGAGGTTTGATTAGTCTTATATCTACGTTAATTCTCTTTAAAATCTTTGGAGAATACTACGCTTACTTTGGTTTCAACTTGGGTCTAATGACGATCATGGTGTTATTACAGACTGTTATAAAGAGTCATCTATACACTAAGAATGAACATAGATTAGGAATCAATTTATTTATTGAAGCAATAAGAAAGTATAAAATACAGACAATAGCGGGGATTTTCACATATTTAGCAGCTTGGGTTGATGATTTTATAGCGTGGACACATTTCAAGTATTCAATTTCAAAAGGTTTTATCTTTGCTCCGCAATACGATATTCCGATGTTTATTTCTTACCTGTTCATTATTCCAACTCTCTCACTTTTTGTACTGATCCTAGAAACTGATTTTTACAATCACTACAGACTATTTTACAGATCAATCGAAGAAAACAGAACATTCAAATTCATACGACTTGCTAAATCAGGTCTTGATGATGTTTTACATTCAACAACAAAATCGGTCCTATCGATCCAATTTTCATTTATGCTCGTTGGACTAATTCTTTCAGATGAGATAGCTAACTTATTATTACTTGATGAATATGGATTAAAGACTCTTAGGTTTGGTATCGTTGGTGCCGCTCTAAATGGTATATTTTTATATATCTCACTCGTGGCACATTATTTTGATTTGCCTGATATACCTATGAAAGGAGCGATAATGGCTTTCTCGATCAATCTTATTACTTCTATATTAACTATAAGAATTTATCCTGGGCTGGGTTTCCTAATCGGCTTTTGCTTTTCAACGATCTATTCTTTCTTTTCTTTCAACAAAATTTACTCTGATCTCATAAGGTTTGAGTTTACAAGAAGTAAGCTTCTGATTGCGCAAAGAGAGGTAATTGTTCATGAGAACAAATAAATTGTTTGATAGACTCTCAATTATTTTTAATTATATTAAATTTTCTTTTGCGAATGTAAAAAAGCACATTGGTGTGCAGATAGTAGAATTTATGATTGTATTTCTTATAATTATCATGCTTGACATATTTTCTGTAATTAAACCAATAGCATCAGCTATTCTTATCATGACTTTCATTTTTATCTGGTCAGCAAGATATGGCCTGTTACCTTTCCTTTTTTCAATATCACTCTTCCAAATCATAATTACCTACTTCTACAAAAATAAAGAATTAGGTTTGAATGTCAACGTACTATCGATTTATACAATAACAGTAGGACTTGCACTTGGGATAGTAGGTGAAATCCTAAATAGAAAGATTAGAACCATCAAAAATGAAAATGAAAAGTTAGAACTTGAGAACCAAGACTTAATAGAGAGCCTAAGTAAGTTGCAAACAATTGTTAATCAATTGCGGTTAAGGGTTTTTTTCGAAGGTGAAGGACTGATAAATCTACTTGAACGTCTAAAAGAACTTGAAGTACTTGATCTAGATGAGATATTAACAAGATTTGTTGAAATAGTTGCCGACTTTTTTCAACTTACGAACCTTCAACTCTATCGTGTAGAAAAAACTTTCTTACGATTTGTCAACGGTATCGGAACTCGTAAATTACCAAACTCGTTAGCTATTGACACATCTAAGGTTATTTTAAAGGCCATCGAAAAAGGATACAGTACTCTTCCAGAAGTCATATTGGAAAGTGAAATTAACTCTTTTGAACCTTGGTTTTGCGTTTCAATTGGAAGACAGGGTGATTTATCCGGTGTTCTTGTTGTTGAAGACATTCAACCTGAGAATTTTTCAGAAATACTTGTGCAATACATAAGAGCCATCGCATCTTGGTTTCATGCTAACATGAAAATAATAAGCGAACAAGAAGCATTGCTTGTTGAAAAGTACAAAAAACCAGATGGTACTTGGGAGGCAGAGTATTACACAAAAAAGAAGTCTATCTTTGAAAAGAGAAAAGAACGCTTTGGTATACAATTTGAAGAAATTTGTTTTAAGTACCCGAGAGTGTACCATGAAGACATAATTAAAGAATTTAGAAGCTCAGATATTTTGTATTCTGAAGAAAGCGGTAGTTTTGTAACAACAAAAGCCTTACTGCCCGTGTGTGATGAACTTGGAAAAAGGAAGGTATTGGAGAGGTTGAGTAAAAAGTATGAAATATCAACATGCTGAAAGATCTATTAGGGATGATAAGAAAAATTTTGTTTACATGTTCGTTGACATCTTAAACGCAGCTCTGATAATTATAAATACTGTTATGATGTTCCTACAAGGACTACGGATTCCAAACCTTGTAGTATGTTTTTTATCAGCCTTTATTTACTATTTAACAAGAAAAAATATCCCAGAGACTATCATTTTCATTCTTTCATATCCTTTATCCTGGTTCTTGCTGATACCGACAAAAAATCAGGAAATTGAGGATTTCTTTAACGTTCCTATACCACCTGAAATTACCGTTAAGATAGAAGATGGAGTAATGAACACTTTACCGGTAAAGACTTTACTTTTGATAGGCAGACCATCTGAAAAAAAGTTACTCACGAAGACTATAGTTGCCTACGTCACTAAAGGAATAGACATAGAAAAGAACATGAACTATTTAAGAGCATTATTGAAAGATCCACACATGGACGTAGCTCTTTACGCAAGCCAGGCCTTGGAGGATATTGAGAATTACTTTGAGACAAATATTTCAAAAACAAAACAGGATAATTCGATAACATCATGTTTACACATCTACAACTATCTTCGTACAAGAATACCTAAGGGTGTTATCGAAGAACAACTTAAAGAATTACTTTTAAACAAACTGAAATTCACGACAGACAGAGTTCAGGCATATTATGAGATGATGTACTATTTGAAGGGAGATCTGAATATACTCATTGATGGATTTAGAAAAACTAAAAGCCAGGAACTACTAAAAAAATATCTAATTGAAAATCTCAGAAAAGGAAATTATAGTCAAGTGCATACTGCTTATAGAAACAATGGTTTGAAAAATCTTGGTTAATTACACTTATCAGTTGTTTAAAAAGCAACAGAAATATCTTAGGCTGACACAACACTATAAAATTCCACTCAAGTTTCATGTCCCGTTGTTTGTCGACAAACAACTCTAAATTCTTAAGGAGTAGAAAAACTTGGTCAAATTATGCTTGATGCAACTAGAAAGCGTATTGAAAGTCATATAGAACAAAATACTGAAAACATACAGGCACCGAAATATATTCTAATAGTCCAAGAAACTTTTTAAGAAATATTTTGGTTGCTGTATATGTCGCATAAATAGAGATCATAACTTCTCATATAAAAGTAGAAAGGTTAGCTTGTGAGGTGTTAGAAATGGAATTTTTCGAAAATCGATTTATATTGGAAACCCTACCACCGAGAGGTACAGATATTCAAAAGTATATTGAATTCTGTACTAAGGCACACGAAAGTGGGGCACAAGTAATTGCTGTAACAGATTTACCGATGGGAAGCACCAGAGTTTCTCCAATAGCACCAGCACACATGTTGTTAGAAAATGGTCTTGAGGTACTAATGCATTTTTCAAGAACAACGAGAAATGCGATAAGAATAGAAGGAGATTTGATAGCTTCTCATATGCTTGGAATTAGAAATTTGCTTATTCTTTCTGGAGATGACCCACGTGTTGGTACGTATCCATTTTCCTCAAGCATAGAAGATTTTAGTATCTATGATGTTTTTCGATTAACGAAATTACTAAACGAAAAAGGAGAAGACCTTGCAGGAGTAAAGATACACGGAAAATTTTCATTCAACTCTGGTGGGGTATTTAGTCCTTTTGAAAAAGACTATAAGCAAACAATCGAAAGAATGAGGTTGAAAATGGAAAATGGGTGTAAGTTTTTTGTCTCACAACCGGTTTTTAGTGAAGAAACTATTTTAAAATTTCTCGAGGCTGACGAAGAATTTTATAAATCTACAAAAATATACGTTGCTATAATGGTGTTTGAGTCATTTCAACAACTTGAATATTTTTCAAAAGTTCCTG
>JBCNVJ010000268.1:0-3249 GCA_039630255.1 Fervidobacterium sp.
CTGTGTAAATAAAATCTTCAATCGAGGTTGTAAGTTGCGAATGTTTAAAAATGTCGTATATAGATTGGATAAGATTGATATTATAAATAGAATTGATTAGTTTGATATCTTCCTGAAACTCAGGTTCTTCAATAGGGATGAGTGATACATATACATTGTTTGATATGGAATCAACTTTTTTCAAAATCTTTTTTATGTAGTGTACAACACGATGCATAGACCTGAAAAGGAAAAAGACAATTACCGAAGAAATTAAAATGAGTAAGATATACAACAATCTAATTTTTCTATTGTGTTTTTCAATCTGCATATTTTCAAAATCCTTGAGATAATTTGCAAAATTTCTGATCTCGGCGATTAGTAACTCTTTTTGAGAGGGATCTTTGAGATAGTTTTGCAAATAAGAAAGGTAATTAGAATAGTCGTAGTTGTATTTTTTCATGTATTTAACCAAAGAATCGAAAGTAGATCTACCAGCGATGACGTCGTTGATTTTAGTAAACTCAAAGCGTAAAGATTTATGCAATTTTTCAAGAGTAAAACTTTCAAAAGCAATAAAACCGATTATGATGAGAGCATATGAAATAAGCAAACATACAGCTATTAAACTCAGATTTATACATCTATTTATACTTATCTTGCTCATTAATACCACCTCAATAAGATGTTTTAAACTCATATTTACCAGTATATTTGATATTATATCACACAGATCAAGCTATTTTTACAAAAATATTTTAAAATCATAATTTATGCGTAAAAATACTCCATCTTGAGGATGGAGTATTTTAGTTAAGTCAATATTACACCAGACTTTCTATTGAGACATTCCTCAACAAAGTAAGTCAATTTCCGCTTTTATTTGAATTAACTTCATATTCAATTGCGATTTTTTTGTTTTTGGAACTCAATTGCTTATGTAATCTCCACATATTTTTTCCTTTTAAGGGTATTATGCTTTGTAGCGTGAAGAATTTACTCTTGTAATTCTTAGCTTATTGATCTACCTGTATAATCAGAATATATCTCAAACCTTTCCTTCTTTTGCACGTATTAGCTCAGTTTTAATTTCCTCCATTGTTCTAACAAGTTGGTCTTTTATTTGATAAACTTCTTTTAGCAATTGTTTAGCCTTTACGAGATCTCCAGCTTTCAAAGCCTCATTAATTTGTTTTCCAACCTTGTGAACCTTCATGTGTGGTTCATCTATACTCTTCCATTTTTCAGCTATAAATTCTGGTGGTCGCACAAAGTGATAAATTGAACCAAATCGACAAAACGTTCCATCCAAGATAACATTCAACGAGCTTGCTCGATTTTCAACAGCCTCTTCAACAGCTTTTACCCAGTTTACGTGAGCGTTTATAGCTGCTTGAAGAACATTAATAATATCTTCGAGGTTGTAAACATATAAGTCAGTTGAGATAGACTCTGCAATATTCTTAAATAACTTTGAGATTTCATTCAGTATATCTAACATATTTTCGAATTCCTCAACAATTTTATCCGACTCAGCTTTATTTTTCTCGACCATTTGCCCAAGATCTGCAGCACATTTAGACATATTCGCCATTGCTGCCGATATCTCTTGTATAGACGCACTTTGCTCTTGTGTGACTGCAGCCAAACTCGATGCATCCTTATCAAGTTTGGACATTTCTTTTAGTATTTCTTCCAATTTATTACCCACACCAATGGCAGCTTGCTCTATTGTGCGTATCTTTTCATCGAATGTTTCAACTTTACTACTTATATTTCCAACTCTTTCTCTCAATTCCGTAAGTATTTTTGCAATCTCTGATGCTGATATCCTTGTACTTTCTGCTAATTTTCTTATTTCGTCTGCAACAACGGCAAAACCGCGTCCAGCTTCTCCAGCACGAGCAGCTTCAATAGCCGCGTTGAGTGCCAAAAGGTTTGTCTGGTCAGCTATGTCGGTTATTGTTTTTAATATATCACCAATTTTTACCGACCTTTCACGTAATTCAGACGTTTCCAAAACAACAAGTTTTGACTCTTCAAGAGTAGAACGTATACTTTCTTTCATCTTCTCGATAGCTTGCGTGCTTGATGTCACATCTTCTGTGACATTATCAACTGCAGATGAAACATTCTGTGCAGCGTTAGTTACAGTTGTTGTAGCTGAAGCTATTTCTTCTATTGTAGCAGTAATCTCTTCAGACGATGAGGATGTTGTCTCAACCATATTTATACTTAAATCAAATGATTTTCTGAAATTTTCGATTATCGTTGTAAGTTGATCAAATTTCGAGATCAGTCCGCCTATTAACACATTTGCTTCTTGATCGGCTAAAATGAAATCTTTTAGTGAATTTCTAATACTACCAATAAGTTCTCCTAAGCTATTTTGAACAACTGAAATTTCATCTTTTGCGTTAGTAGAAAGATTCGCCGTTAGGTCTTTCTGTTTTGACAGTTGTAACATTTTTGAAGAGATAGCGTTCAATTTACGCGTTGCTATATAGCCAAAAAACACCATCACTGCAACGCTTGCTATCAACAATCCAAGTCCGAAAATATCTTGAAAGAGTGTAGTTTGCCTTACAGAATTGAATATAGCTGAACCATCGATTCTTTGTAAGAACGATGCAAAAATAGTACCGTCTGCCGTACGCAATGGATAGGCTATATAAAAGTACTTCGAATCAGTGAAAATTTGCGTGTTACCTTTGGATATGCTGTCAAGGTTGTATTTGTTGGAAAAATCTTCAACCTCTTCTGCCCGCACGAGAATATCTGATTTTCCACCGCGTTCATCAAGAAACTGCTTCAAAATCACCTCTCCAGAGAATACTTCCAGAAAGTTTTTGTTGATAACATAGCCAACTTCGAAAGTACCTATGAGTCTGCCTTCGTAATTTATAGGTACTATGTACCTTACTGCAGGTCCACTCTTCCCGGGTTGGTAGCTTAGAAGTGGTTTATTTGTACTACGAACCTTTTGGATATCTTTTCTGTAATCGAGTGAGTCACCGTACTTTTGCGGATCGTTTGTTCTAAGGAAGGATTTAAGATCTTCGGTATGAAAATGAATCAAGGTGATTCCGAACTCTTCTGAAAATTTTTTATGAATTGGCTGTAAAAGCTCAAGAAGTCTATCGCGATCGTTGTTTGCAAAAGTTTGAATAATCTCAGAATTCGAAGAAATTATACTTGCCGCAAGCTTCAAAGTTGGTGTGAGTGCCTCAAGCTGATGTTCAAAGGTGTTAAGCAATGTTTTTTGAAGCT
>JBCNVJ010000269.1:0-8952 GCA_039630255.1 Fervidobacterium sp.
TTTGGAGAATACAAAATAGGCATACCAAACATAGATGCAGGAAGTGGAATAACAAGAATGTTGATGGAAATAAACTACGGGATAGATTACAATCAAGAACAAACAAAAACAATAAGTAGGCAGATAAGAAAAGCGATAATGAAAGAAGATGTGGAATTATTGATGAAAAGTCTACAAGAAGGGATAGGACAGATAAGCTACAGATTGCAGATAGAAAAAGAAAGGACATACGAAGCGATAATGATGGGATTGCTGATAGGAGCACAAATAAAAGCGCAAGCAGAAAGAGAAGTATCAGGAGGGATAATAGACATACTGATATAAAACAATGTGGTTGTATACATAATAGAACTAAAGGTAGACAAAAGTGCAAAAGAAGCACTTGAGCAAATAAAAGAAAGAAGGTATTATGAAGGATTTGTAGGTAAGAAATGTTATCTGATAGGGGTAAATATAGACAGTGAGAAAAGAAATATATCAGAATGGGGATACGAAGTAATTGGATGACCAAAATAGTGTATAAAAAAATATAAGTAGCTATTAATTTAGGCAAAAATAAAATATGACATAATCAAAACACTTATTGAGGGATGGTTAACTAACTCAAAAAATTTTATTAAAATTCTTTTTATCTCAAATCTTTCAACTATAATGTTTTATTTTTTGGTTTAGAAAACACATAAAGCTAAAACTGTACTAAGATTTACAGACTGAAAAGACTTCAATCCTGTTTGCTATTTACAATCGGTGCCTGTTATTTCGCTTTTTATATTTTCTACGGAGAAAAATAGATTTTTGTTGAATTTTTTTGATTTGGAAACTGTAAAAAATAGTGGAGAAATTTGAATTTTTAACTTTGCTTTTGATCAAACTTTGAAATTCGTCGCATTTTGAAGCATCTCTGGTGCTTTTTTGTCAGTATATTTGGCTGAAAGTTTAGATTATTTTCCTCATTTTTTCCAAAAATTTTTGCGCTATTGCTTTCAATTTTCAAACCTAAGTTTTTTTGTTGTCGTAATACAATTTATCACTCGTTCAATTTAAAATATAAGATTTTAAATATTCAACAATTTTTCAAAAAACAGGTAGCTTAAGATTAGAATAAATTGTCATTTAATTCAAAAATTTGATCTGTGGTACGTGAATTTTTTCCACTGATAGAATTGATGTATATTGGCGTATTTTGTTCTCTTTTCTAAACACAATTGTTTAATGATGTTAAAAATTGTGAAAATTTGTTCGTGTAATTTTTCATAAAACTTTCGAAAATTGGCTTAGAGGGCGTATAATTATTTACTTTTTGCCGGGTTTCAGATGGAAAATTCATAGTTTTGATACAAATTGACTAACAAGTGCATATCCTTTTAAATCTTTAAGCTTGAAGTTAAGAAAATTACCAACTTGTTTGAAAAGTGTTATTAGATGGTCTAAGCAAGTCTGAAAACTAAATTTAATTTTCAATATGTGGATTGATAATTGACAGGGAACAAAATGAAGCAATAAGCAAGTTAAAAGAAGTAGCAAAGTTAAGCTGTGGATTGTAATCAACTGTTAGGATGTTCAGGGACAATAAATATATCTTGGCAAACTGCATGTAAAGTGAGAAGTTTAATCTCTGAAATGGGATCCTACGATAATTATTTAGTGTTATAATTCTTGGACAAG
The DNA here is from genome assembly GCA_039630255.1 of Fervidobacterium sp. Classification (GTDB taxonomy): domain Bacteria; phylum Thermotogota; class Thermotogae; order Thermotogales; family Fervidobacteriaceae; genus Fervidobacterium. The sequence goes on from JBCNVJ010000269.1 coordinate 1,666, forward strand.
CTATTTTTCCGAATGGATGGTGATTTTGATGTTGCGGTTTTTAAACTTTGTGATATTGACAGTTGCTTTTATTTTATCAACCATTGTTTTACCTGCAACTGTTCAGAAGGAGGTGAAGGGAATGCTTACGGTAACAAGTGTGTTTAAGCACGGCGAATTTATTCCAAAAAAGTATACATGCGAGGGTGAGGATATTAATCCAGAACTTATTGTATCCAACATTCCACAAAATACCAAAACATTGACTGTAATATGTGATGACCCTGATGCACCAATTGGCACATTCGTTCATTGGGTAATTTGGAACATTCCCGTGAATGGTCAAACAGTAAAAATTCAAGAAGGCATCAAAAAAGTGGAAAATTTTCAAGGTATTATGCAAGGGTACAACGACTTTGGTAAGGTAGGTTACAATGGTCCATGTCCACCGAAAGGCCACGGAATTCATCATTACCACTTCAAAGTTTACGCACTTGATGTAGTATTGGATCTTAAAGGAAAAGTTAAAAAGATAGACCTTGAAAAAGCTATGAAAGGTCATATAATTGCTCAGGGAGAAATTATAGGATTATACGAAAGAAAGTAACAAAATATCAAGATTAGAAGACTAAATTTGTGAACCGGAGGATCGAGAATGGAGAAGGTTTTTGTTGTACGATATTCAGAAATCAGTTTGAAAGGTAAAAACCGCGAGTTTTTCGAGAAGAAACTTATAGATAATATTATAAAAATAGTCCAACCAGCGGCCGTTAATAAAAGGTATGGTCGAATAATAGTGCGTATAGGTAAAAACGATCCAACAGTACTTGAAGAAAGATTAAAGTATGTTATGGGAATTCAAAACTATAGCTTAGGATATGCTCTACCACACAGCTTGGAAGAAGTAGAAAACCTTGCCCTTAAATTGGCAAAGATTCAAGTAGAGAACGGAGCAAAGAGCTTTAAGATCTCTTCTCAAAGGGGTTACAAAGATTTTCCGTTGAATAGCATCGAACTTAATAGAAAAATAGGCGCATTTATTTATGAAAACATACCTGGTATAAAAGTGGACGTGCACAATCCTGACTTTGAAATAGGAATAGACGTTAGAGAAAAGGAAATCTTTGTCTTTACAGGTAAAAACTATCTTTCTGGTGGACTTCCCATAGGTGTTTCTGGCAGGGCTTTACTACTTCTAAGCGGTGGGATAGATAGTCCAGTTGCGGGATGGTACGCTATGAGAAGAGGGTTGGAACTACAAACACTCACATTTTTAAGTCCACCTATGACCACCGAAAAATCAGTGCAAAAGATACTCGACTTAGGTAAAGTACTGAGTAGGTACCTTCCAAATGGATTACGAATGTGGATAGTTCCTCTCACCAATGTACAGATGTACATAAAAGAGAATGCACCAGATGAGTACTCACTTATACTTCAAAGAAGATCAATGATGAGAATTGCAAGTATGGTAGCAAGAAGGATAAAAGCCAAAGCAATTGTCACAGGTGAAAACCTTGGACAAGTGGCTAGTCAAACTATAACAAATATGGCAGCAATAGAAGAAGCAAGTTCACTTATAATCTTAAGACCACTTGTAGGTTTTGACAAGTTAGAAATAGCAAACAAAGCAAAAGAGATAGGTACTTTTGACATCTCTATACAACCTTACATAGATAGTTGTGTAGCATTTGCTCCAAAAAAGCCAGCCACAAAGTCCAGTATCAATGAAATAAAGAAAATTGAAGAAAAACTTGAAAAATTGCCAGATCTTGAATACGAAGCGTTTAAAAATAGAGAAGTCTACAAAGTTCAGAATGAATAAAAACTAAAAAAGAAAACTACCTGCCAATTAAGGCAGGTAGTTTTCTCTTTCTTAATAAAATTTTGTGTGGTATAATTATACAAGATTTTGACATAGTAATATTCTCAGTATTCTTAGGGAGGTAGATAAGTATGTACGTTAACACAAGGGATATTCTCGAGAAAGCAAGTAAAGAATACTATGCAGTCCCAGCTTTTAACATCAACAACATGGAGTTTTTCCATGCTATCTTAGAAGGTGCAGTTGAGAAAAAAGCCCCGTTGATCATTGAAACGAGCGAAGGTGCAATAAAGTATGCAGGAAACGGTGACATATTTAAGGGTGCGAGATATTTTGTTGAATTAGTAAAGCTATTTGCCGATAGCGTTGATATACCAATTGCATTGCACCTTGACCATGGTAAGCATTTTGAGTATATAATAGCAGCGATAAAAGCAGGTTATTCTTCCGTAATGATTGATGCTTCAGAAGAGCCATTTGAAGAAAATATCAAAAAAACAAAAGAAATAGTCAGAATCGCTCATGCTGCAGGTGTTTCGGTAGAAGCTGAACTTGGACAATTAGCTGGTGTTGAAGACAATGTCTCAGCGGCTGAAAATGTGCTTGTAGACCCTGATCAGGCAAAGATATTTGTTGAAGAGACAAACGTGGATTTTCTTGCACCAGCTATCGGTACAAGCCATGGTGCGTTTAAGTTTAAAGGTGAAGCAAAGCTTGATTTTGAAAGACTTAGAAAAGTAAAGCAATTCACTGGAAAACCTCTTGTTTTGCATGGTGCTTCCAGTGTTCTTCCAGAATATGTGAAAATGGCAGAAGAATATGGCGCAGATCTTGGCGGTGCAAAAGGAGTGCCAGAAGAAGAATTGAAAAAATGTGTGGAGCTTGGTATAAACAAAGTTAATACCGACACAGATTTAAGAATAGCTTTTATTGCTGGGCTTAGAAAATATTTGAAAGAAAATCCAAAAGAATTCGATCCAAGACACTACCTTGGAGCAGGAAAAAAACTTGTAAAAGAAGTTGTGATGAATAGACTCGAGTTCCTTGGATGTGCTGGCAAAGCATGAAATCTTTATTGTCTATAACAGGAGGGATTTTTGTGCGAGTACTCGTTGTTAACTGTGGAAGTTCTTCAATCAAGTACCAGTTTCTTGATATGGATACAGAGCAGGTTCTTTGTAAAGGACTTGCAGAAAGAATTGGAATCCCTGGTAGCAGAATAGTCCACAAAAAAGATGATCAAAAAACAGTCGTTGAAAAACCTATGAAAGACCACGAAGAAGCACTCAAGTATGTTCTTGAACTTGTTGTTGATGAAAAAGTTGGTGGTGTGAAAGACTTAAAAGAAATTGATGGAGTAGGACACAGGGTTGTCCACGGTGGGGAGAAATTTTCTTGTTCTGTCCTTATAGACGATGAAGTTTTGAGGGCCCTTGAAGAGTATTCTTACCTTGCACCTCTTCACAATCCACCAAATATAATGGGCATAAGAGCAATGATGAAACTTTTACCAGGTGTACCAAACGTTGCTGTTTTCGATACAGCATTCCATTCTAAAATGCCAGCAAAAGCTTATCTTTATGCAATTCCTTATGAATACTACAAAAAATACAAGATCAGAAGGTACGGCTTTCACGGTACAAGCCACAGATATGTATCAATGAGAACCGCTCAGATACTGGGACTTGATTATCACAAATCAAAAATAATAACTGTCCATCTTGGCAACGGTGCATCAATTGCAGCAGTTATGAATGGACGTAGTATCGATACCTCAATGGGGTTCACTCCACTTGAAGGTCTTGTTATGGGAACTCGTTCTGGAGATATAGACCCATCAATCGTCACATTCCTAATGGAAAGAGAAGGATTAACAGCAGAAGAAGTTTACACGATATTGAACAAAAAAAGTGGGGTACTTGGACTAACAGATGGCTTTAGTTCAGATATGAGAGATATAGAGGATAAAGCACTTGAAGGAGATCCAGTGTGTAGATTAGCGTTAGACATATACGAATACAGAATAGCCAAATACATAGGTGCTTATGTGGCGGCGATGAATGGTGTCGATGCTATCGCTTTCACAGCAGGTGTTGGTGAGAACTCACCAGTGACAAGAAAAGAGGTATGTGAAAATTATCTTTCATACCTTGGAATAAAGATTGATGATGAGAAAAACAATGTGAAAGGTGAAGAAAGAATCATCTCGACACCGGATTCAAAGGTTAAAGTCTTGATTGTACCAACTAACGAGGAATTAATGATAGCCAAAGACACTAAGGAAATAATTGAAAAGGGAATTAAACAACTTGAATATTGATTCACGTATTAAACAAGATAAACAAGCGCTGGGGATATCTTCCCAGCGCTTGTTTATTAAGTGTTCCAAGATCTTTTCACTAACATGTGGTATAATATTTTTGAAGTGGAGCTTGATTAGGAGTTGATGCAGTTGCTAATTCGCAAAAGATTTGTTTACCTTGATGCACCGTTAAAAATTGAAGCCAAAGTAGACTATTCGAAAACAAATGAGTCAACACAAGAAGATGAAAAACAAAAAGAATTAATGGAAATGGTTGCTCGAGCAAACAAAGAGGCTGAGCAAATTGTTTTTCAAGCTCAACAAAAAGCAAATGAAATAATACTCCAAGCTCAAGAAGAGTACAACAAAATAATACAACAAGCAAACGAACAAGCACAAAACATTTTGGAACAGACAAAACAAGAACTTCAAGCAACCAAAAAGCAATATCAGGATAGGATGATAAAAATACTGCAGTCTTTCGAAAATATTTTTGACGAGCTATTGTCCAATTACGCGGAAAAATTGTCAAATATTAGCAGCATACTGATAGAAAAATTTCTTGAAAAACAAATAGATCCAGAGGTTACAAAAAGGAAATTAGAAAAAGTATTAGCTCATGTAATTGGGGCGACAAAGGTAAGAATACACATAAATCCTGATGATATAAACTTACTTGAAAAAAACTTAATCGATGAAATAAAATCAAAAGGATACTAAATATTTCCAAACGATTCTGTTTCGTATGTCGTAGTTGCAGAAACAGATTTGGGTACTCTGGATACAACATTAAAATTTCAATTCACTTTACTCGATGAAATATTTGAAGAAGTGTTTAAAACAGAGAAGTGAGTTGCTAAGATTACGAGCAAGATAAATGAGAGTATAAAAATTCTTGAAATTATACAGAACAAAGTAAAGAAAATAAATCCATACGATTACATAGGTGAAGTACAGAAAATAATAGGTCTAACTATAGAATCACGTGGACCTGATGCTGCCCTTGGTGAACTTTGTAAAATATTAGTTGGAAACAAGAAAACACTCGCTGAAGTTGTTGGTTTTAAAGAAGACTTTACGGTTTTAATGCCACTTGAAGACGTGACTGGTTTGAAAAAAGGTTGTGAAGTGATAAGAACAGGCAGGACTGTAAGTGTACCTGTTGGTGAAGAATTAAAAGGTAGGGTTATCGATGCACTTGGCAGACCTATTGACGGAAAAAGATTGATTTTGAAGGAATATAGGCAAATTATAAACGAAGCACCTAACCCACTTGTAAGAAAACGCATCCTTGAACCTTTGCCTGTTGGAGTTAGATCTATAGATGGATTCCTTACTCTCGGTAAAGGACAACGTATAGGGATCTTTGCTGGTAGTGGAGTAGGAAAAAGTACACTACTTGGTATGATAGCTAGGAATACAACAGCTGATATAAACGTGATAGCTTTGATAGGAGAACGTGGAAGAGAGGTCAGAGAATTTTTGGAGAAAGACTTAGGTGAAGATGGTATAAAACGTTCAGTTGTTGTTGTATCAACATCTGACCAACCAGCATTACTACGAATTAAAGCATTACTAACTGCAACAACCATAGCTGAGTTCTTTAGAGACAAAGGTTACACAGTTATGTTAATGGTCGATTCACTAACAAGATGGGCAATGGCCCAAAGAGAAGTGGGGCTTGCAATTGGTGAACCACCAACAACAAGAGGATACCCACCAAGTGTTTTCGCACAACTTCCAAAGATACTTGAAAGAGCTGGTAATTCCGATAAAGGAAGTATAACTGGTATATACACCGTACTTGTAGAAGCTGACGATTTCAACGAACCGATTTCCGATACCGTACGCGGTATAGTTGATGGACATATAATATTATCTCGAAAACTTGCTGAAATGAACCATTTTCCTGCCGTTGATGTATTGATGAGCATAAGTAGGCTTATGCCAGATATCGCAAAGCCTGAACATTTACAAGCTTCCAGAATTTTAAGAGACATCATGGCTACATATTATGATGCAAAAGATTTGATAGACGTTGGAGCTTATAAAAAAGGAACAAATCCAAAAATAGATAAATCTATAGAATTAATCGACGAAATAAATAAATTTCTTAGACAGGGTGTAAAAGAAAAAATGAATTTTCAAGACATTGTAGATTATCTTTTGTCCATAGCCAAAAAGGCATGAAAAACTAAAAGTTCCCCTCACTTAAACTCATCTTTCCATTTATAACTTTCCTCTTGGATGAGTTATAACTTACTACGAAAAATCAGGAAAAACAAAGAGCAACAAAGATAGAAGAAAAAAATATCAAAACAGAGAAAGTTCCGTTATTAGTCACGGTAGAATAGATTTCTAAAAATTGCCACAATAGTGATATATTACTAGTGTAATCGATTACAGTAATCGATTACATTAATAAACAAAAAAGACAAAAGAAGGTGAAAACCAGTATGACAATAAAAGAAATTGCAAGTTTATGTGGAGTTTCCGTAGCGACAATATCGCGAGTTTTCAACGAACCACAGAAAGTAAACCCTCAAACAAGACAAAAGGTTTTAGAGATAGCGCAAAAATATGGGTACACACCACATGCAGTTGCTAAATCTCTGAGAACAAAAAGAACAGGTGTTTTTGCACTTACTGTTATGAGTGGAGTTGAGAGAGTTTTTGAAGATTCCTACGCGGCCAAATTTTTGAAGGGAGCTGTTAAGTATTTTTCAAAACACAAGCTTAAGTTGATTGTTGATGTTTTTACTGATGGTGATGTTATTGATTATTATAAAAACTTTGTTCTTTCAAAACTTGTCGATGGTTTTATACTCATGGATTTAAAAGATGACGATCCAAGAGTTGAGCTATTAAATAGCATGAAATTTCCGTTTGTATGTGTTGGAAGAAACAACAAGAACAATTTTGTGTTTGTAGATTCTGACAATTTTTTCGGTGGGTACCAAGCTGGAGAACACCTTAAGGAAATTGGATGCAAAAGCCTTCTTTTTGTTGGTGGTGATCCTTCTTTGCCTTTTGAACGTGAACGCTACGCCGGTTTCGAAACTGGACTCAAGGGAATGGATGAAAACATTGTTATATTTAAAGAATATGCTTATTATGACGATGAATTGGTCAAGAGAATTGTAAGAAAGTATATTGAAAAGATAGATGGGATTTTTTGTAC
>JBCNVJ010000027.1:0-5211 GCA_039630255.1 Fervidobacterium sp.
CTATCTCCGAAAGCATTTTTAATTTGCTTGAGATTAAATGTTTCTACTATTTTGAGTTCAGGTATTTTTCTAAGCAAGATATAAGTACACAAAAGTACAAACCAAACTGTGTAAATATAATAAACATTTTTAAAATTGCTCGTTGTTTTTTGAGCTATTATTATTACAAATGGTGCTAATCTCCCTTCCCAGTCCATAGGCTCCGTGAAAAAAACCATAGTTTGCATTTTTGCTAAGAGTGAGTAAAGTAGTTGCACCCGTAAAGCCAAATCCTGTTGAAAGACCAAAAATCAAAATTCCTATTAATGCTGATGGGTAATTATTAGCAAACGCAACTGTGAAGGTACCAATTATGGTTAGTATACTACCTATGATAAGGGATTTCTTAATTCCAAGTTTGCTTATGTACACACCAACAAATATGTTTGATATCACTGTTCCAGAGAGTGAAAAAAACGGTAAGAGTGAAGATAATGCTGTTGATATATTAAACAGCTCTCTAAAGGATTTTAAGAGCGGAGCCATGGAATTGAGTACAAGTGAGTAAGAAAAGATTATGAGCATTGGTAATATGTTTTCACTCATTATCCTCATTCCTTTCTTAAGCTTTGATACCATATTTTTCTATCTTGTAATAAAGTGTTCGGATGCTTATGTTCAACAATTCAGCAACTTTCTGCTTGTCATTTTTGCTTTTTCTGAGAGCTTCGATAATTATTTTCTTTTCGTATTCTTCTATCAATTCTCTTAAAGGTCCTATTTCAACCTCAGTTTGTTCTTTGTTCTTTTTAATTTCTATTCCTTCGGACAGATGCTTTATCTCTATTATTCTCTCTTCCGGGCTCATGTTTATCATTACTCTTCCAAGGAAATTTTCAAGTTCTCTTACGTTACCAATCCATTCTCTGTTTACAAGATATTTAACCACCTGTGGACTAATACCTTCAACCATTCTACCGTATTGCTGATTTAATTTTCTCACTATGTGTACTGCAAGCTTAGGTATGTCTTCTTTTCTGTCCTTTAGAGCCGGCAGATAAATTGGAAATACGTTGAGTCTGAAGTACAAATCAGGTAAAAATTCTCCGTTTTTGACCATCTTTTCAAGTTCAACGTTTGTTGCAGCTATAATCCGTACATCTACTTTTTTTATACTTCTCCCACCGACTGGTACGAATTCTTTTGTTTCTATAAATCTAAGCAATTTTGGTTGCAAGGAAAGTGGAAGCTTTCCAACTTCGTCAAGAAATAGTGTACCTCCATCTGCTTCTTCAACAAGCCCTTTCTTTCCACCTTTAATTGCTCCTGTGAATGCACCTTCTTCGTATCCAAAAAGCTCAGATTCTAATATCGATTCTGGAATTGCAGCACAATTGACGCTCACAAAAGGTTTGTTTTTTCTTGGACTTGAGTTGTGTATTGCATGTGCAAATAGCTCTTTTCCAGTACCACTCTCGCCTCTAAGTAAAACTGTTGCTGGAGTTTGAGCTACTTTTTTTGCTTGCTCTTTGGCTATTTGTAGTAATTTACTATCACCTATTATATCATCAAATGTATATTGTGCTTTCATATATCTTATCATTCTTTTGACTTCTTCAAGTTCATTTGTAAGTCGCAATATCTCTGAAACATCGTGTACAACGGCAACACTGCCTTTGAACTGCCCTTTCACGAAAAGAGGGGTTGCGTTAACTATAACTTCTTTTTTCGCAGGTCCCACCTTTAATCGTGCATTGTATATTGGTTGTTTGGTACGTGCTATTAACATATGGATACTTTCACCTTCGGCTATATCAACAGTTGCAGGTTTACCAATAACCTCCTCTGGTGAGTAACCTGTTATCCTTGTGTAAGCCTTATTCACTAAACGCACAATCCCATTTTCATCTGCCACACTTATGGCATCGTTTGTTGATTCTATAATAGCTTTCAGTTGAGCTTCGATTTCCTTAAGATTGGTTATCTCCTCAGCCAATTTCCTTAAACTGGTTATATCTCTGAAAACAGCCACTGCGCCAAGTAATTTACCGTTCTCATCCCTTAGTGGAATTCTTGATGTGATAATTATGGAATTCTCGGTATGCTGAACTTGATCTATTTCTGGAATTCCAGTTTTTACAACTATATGTAATCTTGTGTTCTTAACAACTTCTTCAACAGGTTTACCTATAATTTCAGAACTCAACCCGAGTAATTTGCAAGCGTTTTTATTAACGTATATTACTATACCTTGACTATCCACAAGAATGATACCTTCTATAATTGAATCAAGAACAAATTTCAAAATTCTTTCCATCTGGTATCCAGCTCCAATATTTTTATTTAACTACTCACCAATTACTTTCACCACAACTCTTTTCCTTCTTTGTCCATCGAATTCAGCGTAAAAGACTTCTTCCCATGGACCTAAGTCTAACCTGCCATTGGTAACGGGTAATATAACTTGATGATGTACTAATATGCGTTTTAAATGTGCGTCACCGTTTGTTTCTCCGGTTAAATGATGATGGTAATTCCCTTCTGGTGCGAGTTTTTCAAGCCAATTCCATATATCTTTGTGAAGACCTGATTCGTTATCGTTGACAATAATTCCGGCTGTTATGTGCATTGCAGATACAAGGCAAATCCCCTCTTTAATGTTACTCTTGTTAACAATTTCTTCTATCTTTGGTGTTATTAATATTAATTCTTTCCTCTTAGAAGTGTTAAACCAAAGATACTCTGTGTAAGACTTCATTCTTTTCACCTCCACTGATTATTTAATAATTTCTAAATCTCTCAACGCTTTATGAGTATAGTCTGTCAAAACTAATGAGCCTATCTTACACAGAAAGCTCAACAATCTATTATATCTTAAATTTCGACAACACAAAACGTTGAATACAATCAAATGGAGGGACTTATGCGCAAAATATATCTACTTGTGATAGGGATTTCAATATTCTTCATATGGGCTATATTATTCAATGTTAAGTTCGTCAAAGTGTTAGATTTGAAAATAATGGATTTGTTTTATAACTTACGTGGTAAAATAGATAAAAAAGTCGACGTAATAGTTGTAGGTGTTGATGAATACTCATTGAGCGCCTTGGAAGTCGAAGGTGATACATGGCCTTGGAAGAGGGAGGTGTATGGCAAGTTACTTGAGAAGGTATTTGAAGATGGTGCGAAGGTTGCGGCATTTGATATTTCATTTACAGAAGCAGGAGAGGAAGATAGTGATAGTTATTTTGCAAGTACTTTGTTGATTTATGGTAATGTTATTCTCGGAACGTATTTGATAAATGAAAAGAGTACTTATTTATCTTACGACAATCGGTTAAGAAAAATGATTGAGAAAAATACAAGTTATTTGGATTATGCATATAAGATGACAAATTTTAGAGAACTTGGACTTCTAAATCCTTTTACTATTTATAAAATCAGACCAGTTTATGAACCATTTGCAGTGTCTGCTTCCAGTGCAAGTTACGAGATAGGTGCACTTGACGCCGATGGTATAGTTAGGAAAATACCGTTGTTGGTTATAGAAGAATGGGCAAGGGAAACAGGGATATCATCTGGTATATTGCCTCATATGAATGTTTTGACTGCGGCAATTTACATGGGAATCAATCCTCAAAATTTACTTATCGACTTTGCCAAAAGAAAAATATTTATCGGTAATAAGAATATTAGTTTTGATAATTCCGGTTATATGCACATTTGGTTTTACGGAAAAGGAAGCGATGTTTTTCCAGAGGTTCCTTTTTATAAAGTCTTGAATGGAGAGTTTAAGAAAGGAACTTTTAAGGACAAAATAGTTCTTGTTGGTTATACTGCTACAGCCAAAGGGTTATACGATTTAAGGATAACACCATTTTCTAACAACGAAGCTGGAGTTTTTGTTCATGCTAATGTTATACAAAACCTGATAGATGAAGAATATATTAGACCAGTATCACCATTTTATAATTCTATAATTTTTATATGTATGATGATTGTTGTAGGAATGCTGATTTCTTTGAAAAGTCAGTTTGTAAGTTCTGTTTTGCTGATGATACCTATCATTATTCTTATCACTTCTTTTCTTTTATTTTTGCAAAGAATTTATATTGTGACATTCCATCCATTTTTTGGATCTTTAACAGTTGCTGTTGTGAAGACACTTTCAGATTTTCTAAAAGAAAGTGCGGAAAAAAGAAGGATGAAAGAATATCTGTACAGGTACGTACCGGATAAGGTAGCTGAGGAAATTTTGAATAAAGGCGAGTTAAAACTTGGTGGTGAAACGAGAAACGTGGTTGTACTTTTTTCTGATATTAAAGGTTTTACATCTATGTCTGAAAAATTAACACCTGAAGAGGTTGTTTCTTTCTTGAATGTATATTTAACAAAAATGAGTGAGATTATAAGATACAAGTACGAAGGAACCATAGATAAGTTCATTGGTGATGCAATAATGGCTATTTTTGGTGCTCCAGTTTCTTATGAAAATGATATAGATCGCTCTTTGAAGTGTGCTTTGGAGATGCGTTCAGCTCTAAGAGAATTGAATAAAGAAACAGGACTAAATTTGGACAGTGGCATAGGTATACATTACGGACCTGCAATCGTCGGAAACATAGGTGCTTCTTTTAGAATGGATTATACTTGCATAGGAGATACCGTTAATACTGCTTCAAGAATTGAGCATTTAACAAGAGAAGTCGACGCAGAGATAATAGTTTCTGAAGATGTAATGAAAAGAACAGATAATTTTATTTTTGAATACATAGGTAGTTTTTCTGTTAAAGGAAAGAGTAACGAGTTGAGATTGTACAAGTTGATTGGGGAAAAGGTTAAGGATAACCTATCAAAATAAATGGAGTTGAAATGGATGAACGAGAGGAGATTTATAGAGAGGGACTTAAACGGTACAAATTACAGCATTGATTTTGATAACGGAACTTTTAAAATAACTGGTAACATACCAAGACAGGATGATATTTATGAGTTTGCTATGGAATACAGACTCCAGATAGATGAGAAGGTGTTTGACCTTCTAAATTATCTTTTGACAGCAAACAGCATAGAGGAAATAAAAAATAAAGTTGAGAGCTTTTTCAAAAATAGGTATCAGAAAATGGTCAAAGTGTCGTACAAAGAGGAAAATAACGAATTGCTTATTCAAAATGATGTGTTGAAAATCCCTATATTGAGCAAAAATTCTGGCAATCTTGGACATATGAC
>JBCNVJ010000270.1:0-11762 GCA_039630255.1 Fervidobacterium sp.
GGTACTTCAACAAGTCCTGTATTCTTTATTTTGCCGGCAAGTGCAAATACTTTTGTACCAGGAGATTTTTCTGTACCGTATTGCCTAAACCAAGATGCACCTCTTAGTATTATTGGTGGCACCAACGCTAAGGTTTCAACATTATTGATTACCGAAGGTTTACTCCAAAGACCTTTTTGTACAGGGAATGGTGGTTTGACTCTTGGCTGACCTCTCTTTCCCTCTATTGAGTGCATTAATGCAGTTTCTTCACCACATACAAATGCACCTGCACCTATTCTTATCTCTATATCAAACGAAAATGCAGTACCAAGTATATTTTCACCAAGGAAACCATATTCATGTGCGGTCTCTATTGCTCTTTGTAATCTTTCGATAGCTAACGGATATTCAGCTCTCACGTAAACAAATCCTTTTTGTGCGCCTATTGCATATCCAGCAATTGTCATCGCTTCTACGATTGAGTGTGGATCACCCTCAAGGACAGATCTATCCATAAAGGCTCCCGGATCACCTTCATCTGCATTACATATCATGTATTTAATTTCTGACTTTTGCTGTCTTGCAAGTTCCCATTTTAATCCTGTTGGAAATCCTGCGCCACCGCGCCCCCTTAGGCCACTATCTTTTATTTCTTTTATGACTTCTTCAGGTGTCATCTTCGTTAAAGCCTTATGGAGCGCAAAGTAACCATCTCTTGCAATGTATTCCTCTATGCTTAACGGATCAATAACTCCAACGTTTCTCAGTGCTATTTTCACTTGTCGAGCGAAAAATGGTATCTCTTCTTGAGCAGGTTTTTCCTTTATAGTCAACTTTTCCTTAGAACCTTCGAACAGAAACTCAGGGACAATACGTCCCTTAAGGATATGTTCTTCCACTATTTTTTCAGCAGCCTTGGGTGTTAATTTTTGGTAATAAACTGCGTCTGGATAAATAACGGCAAGCGGTCCAAGGCTGCATGCACCCATACAACCAGTTTCAACAACAGATACAACGGCGTCGAGTCCGTATTCTCTTAACTTTCTTTCAAACGCTTGTTTTACACTCTCTTCACCAGCAGATATACAGCCACCACCAGCACAAATGAGAATTGTATTAGTAGTTAGTGCCACACTCTTCGCCTCCTTAAAATGTTGCTCTACTTTTACTTATCCAACCTCTCCTCTTTTGACAACCAAATCTGAAACGACTTTACCCTCCACTATGTGCGTCAGCACTATTCTTTTTGCATTTTCGGGTGTAACATTCCCATAAATTACAGGCTCTTGCCCTTCAAGTGAAACTTCGATCGTAGGTTCAACTTCACACAATCCCATACAGCCTGATTGTACTACGGCAATGTCATCTATCTTAAGCTCATTCATATACTCAACAATGGTTTTAAGTGTGTCTTTTGCACCTGCTGCTATACCGCAAGTTCCCATTGCGACTATGATTTTTCCTCTTTTTCCACTTTCTCTCATCTTTATATTCTGAAGCGCCTGTTCTTTTATTTTCATCAATTCCTCCAAACTCTTAACTTTACTCATTGTGCCCCACCCCTCCTGTAAGCTGTTATTATCTTGCCAACCATATCGGGAGTTACTTTACCGTAAAAATCTTTCTCGCCAACAAGGACAACTGGTGCCATACTACAAGCACCAAGACATCTTACAGCGTGTACAGAAAAAAGTCCATCTTCTGTAACTTCTTCAGCTTTGACACCAAGCTCTTCAAGAAATCTTTCCATAACTCTGTCAGCACCTTTAACATAACAAGCCGTTCCAAGACAAACCTTTATTTGGTGTTTTCCCTTGGGTCGGGTTGCAAAAAAATTGTAAAATGTCACAACTCCGTATACTTCAGACACTGGTACTTCTAACTTTTCTGCTATATACTCCTGTACTTCTTGAGGTAACCAACCAAATAATTCCTGTGCTTTGTGAAGCACACCTATGAGTATTCCAGGTTTGTCTTTAACTTGTTGAATATATGCATCCAACTCCTCGTAAAGTTCTTTGTGGTGTTCACATACGGCCACACACATCCCTCCTTCGCACTTCGTGATTATTATAACATGATATAATAAAAGTTCATATGTCAAAATACTATGCATTTTCGAAGATTAAGTTCAAATTCTAAGATTATCTTCAAGTATATCGACAAATCAATACATATTCAATTTTTCACAAAGTAAGGGAAAGTAAGACTATTATCATACCAATTACCTTTACAAGGTTAAGACCTTCGTTCAGCAAAATTACAGCTAAAATCGTTGCAACGATAGGTTTTAAAAAGAAAATCCTACTTGATTGAGCTGTTCCTAAGCATTCCATTGCCTTGAAGAAGGTCAAATAAGCAACACCTGTGACAACAAAACCAAGATACACAAGTATCATCCATTGAGAAACACTGAGCGTAGGTATTTTAATTTGCTTAGATAATGAGAGTAATAACACATAAACTATTGCTGAGGAAAGTGAAGAATAAGCTGTAATTTTAAGTGCACCATATTTTCTTGTGTACTTTCTCATAAATACTGTGTACAATCCAAATGTTAAAGCAGCAAGTATACCATAGAATATACCTAACCACGAATCACCGTGGATTTTGCCGAAGCTAAAAATTACAAGTCCAATGAATCCTAAAAGGATACCAAAATATTTTTTAATAGAATACTTTTCTTTCAAAATAATCCATGCAAAAAGCGACACAAAAATCGGATTACTTGCTACGAGCGTTGCTGCTGTGGAAGCATTTGAGTATTTAACTGATAACTGTAGTGCGGTCATAGAAACCATGCTATTTAAAGATCCAATCAGTGTTATCGGAATAAAATCGTTAAACGAAATGTCCTCTTTTACAAAAAACATCAAAGTTAAACCACCGATAAGAAACCTAAACGCCGTCATAAAAAAAGGATCTATCTTTCCCATCAGTGGTTTAGAAACAACCTCTATACTTGAGAAAGACAGCAAAGTAAACGCGAGATAAAAATAGGCAAGTAATCTGTTGTTCTTAACCATAGCACGCCCAACAAATTACCCGATAAAATAATGTTTAAATATTTTTTTCTTAACATGCCAGGTACACTTTACATCACCAGAAAACCTAACCATATCACCTGCTGAAAAATTAACCTTAGTGCCATCATCAAGTGTAACTTCCACTTCGCCTTCAACTACGTAAAATTGTTCTGGCTCGTCATAATACCAATCAAATATACTTTCCTCTTTGCTCCAAGTTGGCCACCTTTTGGCTTTTTCAATCTCCTCTTCAGAAGGTTTCCATATCCTTACTTTTTCCATATGATCCACCTCCATTTGTGTACCTTTGTTTTGTATTCTGGGAAAATCCTGCCACTTTATTTTACTATACTTAAAGAAAGTTGTTAATCAAAAAAATGTTAAACTTTGAGAAAAACTTCACACTTAAGTTGTAGTTGAAGACAAGTAATCATCATGATAAATTATAATCAACCGCATGGTGACAAAATTGAAAGGGGAGAAAATGATGGACGAGAGATTAAGAGTTCTTTTAACTGGTTTTGAGAGTTTTGGTGGTGAAAAACTGAATCCAAGTGAATTAGTAGTAAAAAGGATTTCAAAAAAGAAGTTCGATAAATGTGTAATTAATATTTTGATTTTACCTGTGAGCTACGAAAAAAGTGTCAGGATTTTAGAGGACTACTATTCAAAAAACACTGTTGACGTTGCGATTCACTTAGGACAGGCAGGAGGTAGAGCGGTTATAAACATTGAAAGAGTTGCCGTGAATATTATAGATTCAAAAAATCCTGATAACGATAAAAAAATAATTCAAGACAGAAAAATAATACCTTCTGGTTTAGATGCTTATATGACCAGATTAGATGCGAAGAAAATCGTTGAATTGCTTAATAAAAAGAAAATACCAGCTAACATTTCATACGATGCTGGGCAGTATGTTTGTAATGTGATATATTACTTTTCGTTACACAAGTCATACTGTGATAAAAATCCTAAAAACGTGTTATTTGTTCATCTACCGTTTTTGCCACAACAAGTGTGTGATAAATATCCAAAAAATTCAAACATACCATCAATGGCTTTACAATTGCAAGTAAAAGCTGTAGAAGAGATACTGAAAAATATAAAGGAACTATCGTGTGAATAATTTTATCGCGGATATATTTCCAAAGCTAAGGCAAAGACTTGTAGGAAGCTCCCTGAGAATGTAACCTATCTCGACGTCTTTACACAATAAAATTCTATGATCTTCGTGTTCGTTGTAAAAGATGATATATTCTTCTGACAACGTGTAATTTAAAATTGCTTTAATAATTTTGTCTATTGTTGATTCTTTTGTGTAATATAATTCAACATCTTTGTCTATGTATACGTATCTTCTTGATCTCCCAAAGCATACTATTGAAAAATCATCCGGAATTTCTGAGTACAATCTGTTCAACTTGTACCGGATGTAAAAAGGTAATATTTCCTTAGGTATTCCAGAGATTTCCTTGTTTAAAAAATCAAATAGCATGTTTATGGTACTCTGTCCAGGATTATTTTTTTCAAACACAGAATAAAGCCCATCTGAATAAAGAATATACGATAAACCCTCTTCGATGTTAAACAATCCAACGTCATCTTGATTGTACTCATAATCGAACAACCCAATGGGTAATGCATTTTTCATTTTCATTTCTCGAAAAACCTTTCCATCGTATGTTATTATTGGAGGATGACCGCAATTGATATACTCTACCTTTCCATCGAAATTTATTTTGAAAAATATCCCCGTTATGTAATTATGAGCTAAGGACGTTTTTATACTTGCCGAAAGTTCGTTTATGATTTCTGGAAGTGCTTTTGTCCTATTTGTAGAAGAACGAACTATGGATTTAACAGCAGAACACAAAAGTGCTGATTGAACTCCATGACCTGATATATCTGCTATGTAACCAACGATCTCTCCATCTAAATCAAAATAATCATAAATATCCCCACCAACAACTTGGGCAGGTAAGTAATGAGAGGTAAACCATAAATTGTTTTTAGCAAATAATGCAGAGGGCATCATTAATTTCTGAACTTCGGTGGCTAAATTGAGGTTTTCCTTTAGTTCAATATAAAGATTTTCTATATGTTCCCTGTTTTTCTTTAACTCTACATGCAATGCTACCTTCGAAATGAGTTCAATGTCAACAATAGGTAATTCTAAGTAATCTGAAATACCAATCTGATATGCGTCGGACAACAAATTATAGTTTTTTTCATCAACGACAAATATTATAGGAATACTTCTTAGTTTAGAATCGGTCTTTAAAACTTTAACCCAATCAAAAACCTTCTGGACATTTTTTGAATACATCATAACAAGCTGCACATTATCTTGTTGTTTTATAAATTCTTCCAGTTCTTCGCACTCTATGATATCGTAGCCAACAAACTTAAGAAGTTCTGATATTTCGGTGGTTACAAAAAGTGTATCAGATAGTACACAAATCTTATCAGGCAAAGTTTACACCTACCTGTTAATATGAATTATCATCTATTAACATGAGACGAAAAAACAGCACATTTAAAATTCATTTTACTGATTATTCTTTTCACTTACAATTTCTATTATCTCTTTTCCTCCAAACATACGTTCTATTTCTTCTGCTCTACCTTTTTCATCTAATTCAACTACATAACCAGTGTCCTTTTCTCTTCTTAGTGCAAAGTGTTTATGTGCTCTTAACGCTATCTGTGGAAGGTGGGTTACAACAATTATTTGATGATTTTTTGACAATTTTTCCAGTTTTTCCGCAAGTTTTACCGCTGTTATTCCTCCAACTCCTACATCTATCTCATCGTAAATAAGCGTGGGAGTACTGGCAGTTGAAAGCTCAATTGATAGCATTATTCTTGATAACTCTCCTCCAGATGCTATTTTGCGTAATGGATACAGCGGTCCGGAACTTAGTGTGTTTCCCACAAGTTCGACATCATCAATTCCGTCCAAAGAGATTTCCTTCGTTGAAAAAGAAAAGTCTATTCTTGTATTCATATTCAAATCTCTCAAATGATGAGTAACAGATTCCACAATAAACTCTGCAGCTTTCCTTCGCCTTTCACTGATCTTTGCTGCCAGTTGTTTCAATTGATTTTCTATCAATACTTTCTCCTCACCTACATTTTTCAGTATGGAAAGAAGTTTTTCATTTTCAATGAGTTCTTCTCTCCAGTTTTTTAGGTTGGTAAGCACATCCTCTGTAGACGGACCGTATTTTCTTCTCAACTTTCTGTATACCCATAACCTGTTTTCTATATCTTCCACATTTACTTCATCGAATCTGATCAATTCCTTGCTGACGTTGTTTTCTAACTCCGCAATGTACTCTATAACCTTATCTATAGTCTCATGATGTTTATCTTCCGTTAATGAGTAAAGTTTTCTCAACGAATGCTCAATTTCTTCAAGTTGTTGCATTGCTATCGTGTAATTTTGAATAAGTGTTCGAACATTAAGGGCTTTTTTGTAATCATTTTCAAGTTTTTCCTCTTCTGATGGATCCAATTTTGCAGATTCTATTTCGGTGACTTTTTCTTTCAGCTCCTCAATTTTTTCTCTTAATTTTGTTTCATCGACTGTAGTGAACAGTTTTAACATATTTTGATATTGACTGTACAACTTCCTGTACTCTTTTATGAATTCTTCATTATTGGCTATATCATCGAGAAAATTAATTATAAATTCTCTTTCCAACAACTTAATGTGTGAATTTTGTTTATGGATAGTTACTATATCCGAAAAGACTTTTTGAACGATATCTTTCGCAACCAAACGCCCATCTATTTTATAGAAAGACCTCTTGCCTCTTTTTTCTACGCTGAATATGTGCTGACCAACAGAAATGTCTCCTTCTTCAAACTTCCTTGGAACGTAAACGACCACATCTGCTGAAAAAACATCACTTCTTATAGATCCATAATCTAAAAAGGCACCAATAATATCAAGTAACAAGCTCTTTCCCGTTCCAGTCTCACCTGTTATAATGTTCAACCCATCAGAGAAGTATATATCAACATTCTTAAGATACACATATTCGTTTATATGAAGTAATTCTATCAACAAACCACTCCTCTTCAAATTCTATTTTTCATTAAAGTCCTCTTTATCAAAGGAATAAGGCAATAAACTGTTAACATCGGTTTCCAAATAGTCTCCTTTAGTGTTTGCAAGCACAACTTTAAAATTCCCAAATTCTGACATTACTTGTCTACACGCCCCGCATGGTGAAACTGGTCTATGAGTATCAGCTACAATGACTATCATTTCAAACTCCCTCTCTCCCTCGCTAACTGCCTTAAAAATTGCCGTTCGTTCCGCGCAATTTGTAAGGCCATATGAAGCATTTTCGACATTGACTCCTGTGTAAATCTTTCCCTGTTTTGTTACAATTACAGCTCCAACTTTAAATCCTGAATAAGGTGCATAAGCGTTCATTCTGACTTCTTTTGCAATCGATCTTAAATCTTCAATATTCTTGTTCTTTACCATTTGTGCTATCCTCCTTGTGGGTCAGTTTTGACACTCTTATCAAAACTTTTTCTATTCTGTTTCTTGAGGCTGCTACAACTTTATATACAATTCCGTTATCTTCGTGCTTTTCTCCAACCTTTGGTATATGGTGAAATTTGTTAAGAAGATAACCAGCTAATGTTTCAAACTCGCCTTCGGGAAAAGTGATTCTCAATTCTCTTTCTATATCATTCAAAGAAATTGTTGCATCCACTAAGTAAGTAGACTCGTCAAGTTTCTTTATCCCTATGCTTTCGTGCTCATCATATTCATCCATTATCTCACCAAAAATTTCTTCAAGTATATCTTCCATCGTTACTATGCCTGCTGTTCCACCGTACTCATCCACTACAATTGCCATGTGAACTTTCTTGGTTTTGAATTCCTTCAATAACTCCGAAACCGGCATAACTTCTGGTACAAAAAGCGGTGGTCTCATTAAGTCCTTAACCTTTACCTTGTCAATAACCTCGGTACCACGTTGTGCAATAAACGACAACAAATCTTTCGCGTAACAAACTCCAACAACATTATCTATGGTTTCTCTGTAAACTGGTATACGTGAATATTCTTCTTCCATTATTAACTTAACTACCTCTCGCAATGTTTGAACTTCTTCCACCGCAACTACATCTATCCTTGGTATCATTATCTCCTTCACCAGAGTTTCATCCATTGCTATAGTTCGTTCAATCATTAACCCCTCTTCATGATCTATTGAACCTTCTTCGCGACCTATTTCAAGATAGGAAGCTATATCCTCCATTGTAATAAAAGGTGTATCTGTTACTGTTTGTCCACCTAAAAACTTGACGAAGTAGTTCGAAACTTTAACAAAAAATGCGACTAATGGCATCAAAAGCTTTGAAAATGGAACTATTACTTTCATGCTTATCTCAAAAAATTTTTCACTATTTTGCCTTGATAGAATTTTTGGTGTAATTTCGCCAAACACAAGCAAAATAAAAGTCATTATAACTGTTGAAAGAGCAGTCGCTACAGATTCTTTTCCTATCAGCTGAGAGAACATCACCGCAGCTATAGATGAAGCAAGGACATTTACAAGGTTATTCGAAATCAGCAATGCAGTTAATAACTGATTAAAAACATGTATTTCGTTTTCTTCTTCTTCTTGTCTTTTTGCAAGACCTCTTAATTTGTGCTTACTAACAGAGGTCAAGGCAGTTTCTGAGGCTGAAAAAAAGGCTGAAAGAATAACCAAAAATACTATGGCAACAGTACTCCATAAATAACTAAGTGGATCTTCCACTAATCTCACACCTCCGTATCGAATCATTCCAAAATTCCAAGCACAATTATAACACACAGAAAATAATTTTTCAAAACTTTCGCCGCAACACCTCGAAGATCAAATTTTGTGATATAATATCATCGTACATCTTTTAGTGAGGGTGGTTTTTAATGGACTCAAATGATTGTTTAGATACGTACCTAAATTGGGATATTTTTGATTCCAACTTATCAGGACCCATTTTCATCTTGTTGGCAGATCACAATGGAAACATTTTAAAATGTACAAATAACACACCACGATATATAGCAAGACGTGATAATATTTTTAAAGCATTTAATGGTTTAGAAGTCTTTTTTAAACTCGACAAAAGAAAGCTTGTAGATCAAGTTTTTGATTTTTCAGAGGACACGCCAGAAAAGGTGCGTGTTGTTCCTGTAAAACATCCTAAGGGGATTATTGTATTCGGAGAGATTGTTACACAAAAATTTTTGGTAGATGAATATATAGCAGAGCGCCTGGAAACATTAAGTATGTACCTTGAATTTGCTCCGGTGTTTTTCATTGTACTTAACAAAGACGGAAATGTTGAATATATCAATTCATATGCATTGAATAAAACAGGATACGACTTCCAAGAAGTAATAGGAAGGAATTGGTTTGAGATGTTTATTCCAGAAGAACGAAGAAAAGAAATACAAAACGTTTTCAATCGGATAATGGCTGGGAATATTGAAATACTTGAGACATATGAAAATGAGATCCTCACAAAAGATAGAAAACAGATAGTGATACTATGGGAAAATAAATTAGTTACTAAGAATGGTAAACCTGCTGGTAGCATCAGTGTTGGAGTGGATGTTACCAACGAGAAAATAAGAGACTTTGAAGAAGAACTGATAATAAGTATGCTTTCAGCATTTCTCGAAAATAACTATCAAGAAGCAATTAAAAAAATTTCCAGTACACTTAAGAATAAGTGTAATATCAAATCAGCTTATGCAAAAATAATATCCTCTGAGAATTCGACAACAATAAACTTTTTAGAGAGTGAAGAAAACGAAGCACTTCAAACAATTGAAGAAATCAACAAATCCGAAGATAAAGTGGTGCAAATAACGATTAAATACGACAAACTACCTAAGTACACTTCTCAACAATGTCTGAAGAGCATCATTAACATTCTTTTTTCATTCGCGGATAGAATCTATTATATTCAACGGCTTGAAGAAGCTTCTTTTAAGGACCCTCTGACAAACCTTTACAATAGAAGATACTTTATGATAATGCTTAAAAACGAGATTAGACGTGTCAAAAGATATAACTCCGAATCATCAGTCGTTATGATCGATCTTGATGGGTTAAAAAGTATAAACGACACTTTGGGACATGATAAGGGCGATATGGCAATAAAAACACTTTCTCAAGCATTAATTTCAAACACTCGATCGACTGATATATGTGCAAGATTTGGAGGGGATGAATTTGTATTGTTGTTACCCCATACCTCCTCTGATAGTGCGAAAATAATAATTGATAGAATAAGAGAATCTGTGCAAAAAACTAGTGAACAAAGAAAACTTGAGTTTGAAATCTCTTTTAGCGCAGGTATAACGTCAATCGTTACAAACGATGATGAAGAAGGAATAAGTGTCTTGAAAAGAGCAGATCAATTACTTTATCAAGCCAAACGTTCAGGAAAAAATAAAAACATTATTGGGTAAATCTTTTTATCTTCCAGGTATGTAAAGAGAAAATTTCTCCGCAAATTTTTCATAAGTAGTTTCTGTTAATTGAACAACCTTCGTTGGATGAAATCTCACACCAACTCCAAAAAACAGTAAATAAACCTTTCCCGCTCTACCTACAATTATAGTTGACTCTGGTGGAATGGTTAAATCATAGCTTGTCTTTATTCTCGGTTCTTTGAAGTAAAAAAACTTATAGTTTGATAATCCCGGCTTCATTTCACCTGAAAAGAGTGTTTTATCGCCGTTTTTTACAGTGAACCAGCTCGATTCATTTCCAGCAACAAACACCATGAAATAACCGGTCGTTGGGTCATCTGAAATATCAGAAAGTATCTTTTCAAAATCGTATCCAAAGTCTCTTAATTGATTTGCTGCGGCAATGTACTTATCAAGAACAGAATTTGGAGCTAACAAATTTTTTGTTTGCTCTAATTTTGTGTCTACCTGAGAAACCTTCAAATCTACATACTGCTTCAATTCATTGTATTTTTGCAATATCTCACGATATCTTATGAAATTACCAACTGACAACACAACTGACGTAATTACAATAACTATGAACAGTGTACCAACGAACGATGGTATAAAGTAACTTTTCTTCTTCCTTATCACCGGCACCTTTTTCACCTCTTCGTAAAAGTATATTTAAATTAAATTTGCCTTGCTGATCTGGATATTACTCTTGCTTTTATAAGTAACCCTACGAGTGCAGAAAAAACGAATGTAGATGTTCCACCGTAGCTTATAAACGGTAGAGGTATTCCTGTAACTGGCAATATCCCTAAATTCATACCAACATTCTCAAATACGTGGAATGCATAAACAGCCGAAACACCAATTACAACGAACTCCCAGAATTCATCTTTGTATTTACCAATCCTTAAAAACCCACATAGTATTATTGTGACATACAAGAGTAACAAAAATACAGAACCTATCATCCCAAATTGCTCAGCATACGCAGAAAATATGAAGTCTGTATATTGCATTGGTACTATGTGCATGTTTGTTCCAACTCCTAAACCGTATCCAGTTCCTCTAATCCCTCCGTTTGCTATTACACTTTTTGACATTACTGTATTGTATGCACCGTACTGAAAGTGTTCACTTGGATTGAATAAAGCCAAAATTCTTGCCCGTTGATAATCTTCCAACACAAAGAAAAACGATATCGGAGCCAAGATGATAGCTATCAAAATCATTACAAAAATATACTTCTTATCAAC
>JBCNVJ010000271.1:0-3760 GCA_039630255.1 Fervidobacterium sp.
TATGTACCACAATCTACAATCTCAAAGCCTTTATTAATAAGGTATTCTTTAATCTTCTCTTTTAATTCGAACGCTGCATGGTCACTTCCAATAGCTATTTTCATTTATCTCACATCCAAGTGCTCATTTTATACTATTAACAGCTTCCATAGTCGAACTATAGTTTTTAATGACTTTATCGAGCGCAGTCATTACAAGTAACTTCTTAATATTTTCATTCGCATTTGCAAATGCGATCAAGCCGTTCGAAGAAAGAGCCGTTTTGTGTAAACTTACAAAAGTACCAAGTCCAAAACTATCCACAGCACTTACGTTACTCAGATCGAACACCATTTTCACTTTCCCTTTTTTAATAATATAGTCAACAACCCAGTTTCTTAAATTCATAGCATTTTGCATGCTTATCTCACCGTTCAAAGAAACTATAGCAACTCCAAACTGTTCTGTAAAAGTATACATAGTTCCTTCCTCCTTTCAATCGGAATAACGATTTATAATTTCAAAAACTCAACCGCGCTTTTTTCATCATCAAAGATATTGAAAATTCTATCAAGAGCAGTCATTTTAAACAGGTTTCTCAGGTTACTATCAATATTTATAATTGCTGTGGTTCCTGCATTCATCAATGATTGTTTGTGTATCATGACAACTACTCCCAAACCTGTACTGTCAATGTATTTTGTTTTAGAAAAGTCAAGTAGAATTTTTTTGTATCCTTTTTCGAATGTATTCTCATATACTTTTCTTTTGATTTCCTGTGAATTTGTCAATTCAATCTCTTCTGGCAAGACGAACTTAACTATATCTGGTTCAATAATGATTATTTCCATAATAACGAATTCCCCCCTTTTTACATTACTTTATTATCCTTATCAAACCAACCATCTTACCAATTATTCGCACCTTCTTCGGTTCGCAAATTATCGTTTGATATGCATCGTTTTCGGGTATCAACTCAACATGATTGTTGCGGAGTACAAACCTTTTAAGTGTGATTTTGTCCTCCACTACAGCCGCGACTATGGCGTTGTTTTCCGCCGCATATTGTTTTTTCATAACTACATAATCTCCATCCATTATGTGGGCATTTATCATACTGTCACCATGTACCCTTAGGGCGAAGTATTCACCGTAGCCTTTTAACATTAAAAGTGGTACTTCTATCTCCTCGTCAACCTGCTCAAACATCTCTATTGCTTGTCCAGCAGCTATTCTTCCTTTTACGGGTACGATAACGCTCTCCTTTCGCTCTGTAAGTGATATAGTTCGTGGACCTTTCCCCCTTTTTATGTATCCTTTTTTCTCAAGTGCTATCAAATGTTGCTGTGCTCCTCTTGGAGTCATCTTGAAATGACGAGCTATATCTCTAATAGATGGAGCATAACCTTTCATTATCATGTAGTCTTTAATAAATTCGAAAATATGTTGCTGTTTTTCTGTTAGACTTTTCATATATCAAACACCATCCTAGCATATATCTTTTCCCCAGATCTTTGTACGAAGAACATGTGATATGTAAGTGCCTTTATTTTGAGTATTACTTTTGTTTTACAAAAATAAATGCAAGAGTTTTCTACTTTGAAAGGATAAAATCCTCTATCCATAGTAGATATTATATCATTAATCACATCAAATACCACATCAGAGTATATTTCAGTGTATCCATTGGTAAGCATATTATAACATTTTTTCGTAAAATTTTCCAAACAACTGCTTAATACATTTTCATCAGATCTTGTGTCACTGTTTTTTATCAAAATGTCAACAACATCCCTTAAAAATTCTTCTACACTTTCTGCGTTCAGTTCGTAATAAAGGTCTGCCTTATGTTCTAACTCTTTATACAAATCATTCATCACCACCGATAATGGCAAAGTCTGCTATCATATCACTATCAGCAAGGTGCATGACTTTGACACCTTGAGCAATTCTACTTCTGACTGGTATATCAGAAACTTTAAATTTAATGCTTGCACCATCTTTTGTGAATAAGACAATTTCTTCGTTACCTAAAACGTACGAAACTCCCACTATTGCTCCTGTCTTTTCAATTTCTCCGATGTTCTTTATACCGATACCATCTCTTGATTGTTTTCTGTATTCACTGACCTCTGTTAATTTTCCATAACCATTTTCAGTAATAGTGATTATATAACCTATGTCATTTTCAAGTATGGTTGAAGATATAACCTCATCACCTTCGCGTAATCTGATTCCTCTAACTCCTGCGGCATTCCTTCCCATCGTTCTTACATCTTCGACACCAAATCTAATACTCATACCGTATTTTGTAGATATTAAAATAGTGTTTTGTTCAGAATTAACTCTCAAAACTGATACAAGTTCGTCTCCTTCTTTAAATGTTATTGCTCTAATTCCCTTCGAAGTTATATTCTTAAATTCTCCAAGACTTGTGCGCTTAACTATACCATTTTTTGTGACAAAAAATAGATCTCCACTGTAATCAGTAATATCAACCATCGCCAAAACTCTTTCTCCATGCTCCAATTTAACGTATTTATTAACAGGTTTACCTTTGTTACTTCTGTTGCTCTCTTCTATTTCTATATTTTCAATTTCATAAACTTTTCCAAATGAGGTAAAGAATAATGTCTTACTGTGGAGTTGGGTGTAAAGTACTTGAGATATAATATCATCTTCCATTAGGTTAGCACCAATGACACCTTTACCATTACGCTTTTGTGTTCTGAAAGCGTTGACATCCATCAATTTTAAAAAACCTTTTCTCGTAAGTGTAATTACAACATCTTTGTTTGGTATAAGATCCTTTTTTTCAAATCTTGTTACTGTTCCTTCTTGCTCAGTTATTTCTGTTCTTCTTTTATCTGCATATCGTTTTTTCATATCAAGTAGTTCTTCTATAATCGTCTCGTAAACCTTTTCATCGTTCATGAGCAATTCTTTTTCTTTTTCAAGTTTTACCAATAACCCTCTATATTCTTGTTGCAGATTTTGTGTTTCTAAATTCGTTAATCTGCCGAGTCTCATTTCAAGCACAGCTTTCGCTTGCTCTTCACTCATCTGTAATATCTCGATAAGCTGAGCTGCAGCATCAGAAGAATCTTTGGAGTTCCTTATTATGTTAACAACCGTATCTATTGCCTTTGATGCTTTTATTAATCCCTCAACAATATGTGCCCTTTTTGAATCTTGTTGATATTCATACTGAGTTCTTTTTCTTACAACTTCAAATCTATGCTTTACATACGCTTCAATTAGCTGCTTAAGATTCATCAATCTCGGCTGTTTATCGGCGTCAATGACGAGAAAATTCGCATTAAATCTGATTTGTAAGTTAGTTTTTTGATAAAGATTGTTCAATACAACATCTTCATTCACATCTTCTGGTAATTCTATAACTATTCTTAAACCTTCTTTATCACTTTCATCCCTAAGGTCTTTGACGGGTATTTCTTCCTCTTGTAAATAATCTGCTATCTGTTGAATTAGCTCAGCTTTACTAACTCCATAAGGAATTTCTGTAATTATTATACTTTTTTTCTTTTTTTCGTGCTTAATTTCAACTTTCCCACGAACAATAAAGCTACCCTTTCCTGTAACATACATTTCTCTTAAACCAGCTTTTCCAATAATGATTCCACCAGTTGGAAAGTCCGGACCTTTTATCAATTCCATAAGTGCTTCAACGGATATATTTTTATCTTTAATAAATTCTATTGTAGCGTCAACAACATCGGAAAGGTTATGAGTTGGAATATTTGTAGCCATTCCAACAGCA